>CAYOUH010000046.1:0-7466 GCA_964407085.1 uncultured Candidatus Peribacteria bacterium
GAGCACATCCTCCTGGCCCACCAGGTGAACGTGCCCAACATCGTCGTCTTCCTCAACAAGTGCGACATGGTGGACGATCCGGAGCTCCTCGAGCTCGTGGAAGTCGAAGTCCGCGACCTGCTCTCCAAGTACAAGTTCCCCGGCGACCAGGTTCCGGTCATCAAGGGTTCCGCCCTCAAGGCCCTCGAGAACATGAAGGATGAGGCTGCCACCAAGTGCATCCAGGAGCTCCTCGACGCCGTCGACTCCTACATCCCCGATCCGGTCCGCGATCTGGACAAGCCCTTCCTCATGCCGGTCGAGGACGTCTTCTCCATCAAGGGTCGTGGCACGGTCGCTACCGGCCGTGTCGAGTCCGGAATGGTGAAGGTCGGTGAAGAACTGGAGATCGTCGGTATCCGCGACACCCGCAAGACCACCGTCACGGGCGTGGAAATGTTCCGCAAGTCGCTCGAGTCCGGTCAAGCTGGTGACAACGTCGGCCTCCTGATGCGCGGCATCGAAAAGGACGACATCGAGCGCGGCATGGTAATGGCCAAGCCGGGTTCCATCACCCCCCACACGAAGTTCGAATCCGAAGTGTACGTCCTGACGAAGGAAGAGGGAGGCCGCCACACGCCGTTCTTCAAGGGCTACAAGCCTCAGTTCTACATCCGCACCACGGACGTCACGGGTGAGATCGAGCTGCCCGCCGGAGTCGAGATGGTCATGCCTGGTGACAATATCAAGATGGTCGTCACCCTCGGTGCCCCGATCGCTCTCGCCGAAGGAACCCGCTTCGCCATCCGCGAAGGAGGCCACACCGTCGGAGCCGGAGTTCTGACCAAGATCGTGCAATAAGCTTCCCGTTTTCCTTCCCAACCTTCCCTGATCCGGGAAGGATAGGTATCCCCTATGCCCACCAAAGCCAAACCCGCATCGAAGGCCGCGCCGAAGAAAACCGCTCCCAAGGCTGCCAAACCCGCCGCTAAGCCCGTTGCCGAAAAGGTCATCGAAAAGAACGTCAGCAAGCCCGTCAAGGCCGCGCCTGGTAAGCAGAAGATCCGCATCCGGATCCGCGCATTCGATCACACCGTGATCGACCAGGCCGTCCGCACGATCATGGAGTCGGCCCAGACCACGGGCGCCTTCATCGCCGGACCGATCCCTCTTCCGACGAAGATCAAGAAGGTGACAGTCAACCGCTCCACCTTCGTGCACAAGGACGCCCGCGACCAGTTCGAGATCCGCAACCACGGCCGTCTCATCGATGTCCTTGAACCTAACGCCAAGACCGTCGAATCGCTCTCGAACCTCAACCTCCCCAGCGGGGTCGACATCGAGATCAAGATGATGACGATGTCCTGAGGAGTACCGCACTTCATTTACTAGACGCTTCCCGCAAGGAACCGAACCCATGCCCGGACTGATCGTACAAAAGAAGGAGATGACCCGCATTGCCGATGAAAAGGGCGTGTACGTGCCCGTCACGGCCGTCTTCGTCCCTGAGCACAGTGTCCTGCACGTGAAGACCAGCGAGAAGGATGGCAAGAACGCCATCATCTTGGGCTCCGCTCCGTTCCGCAAGCCGACTAAGAACCGCGCCTACCGCTTTGTTCGCGAATTCGACGTTGCCGATCCTTCCGCCTTCGAGAAAGGCAAGGCCGTCGGCTTCGAGATGCTCGAGGGCATCAAGGAAGTGCGCCTCTCGTCCACCAGCAAGGGAAAGGGTTTCCAAGGCGTCATGAAGCGCTACCACTTCGGCGGCGGTCCCGGCTCCCACGGTTCCCATTTCCATCGCGAGCCAGGTTCCATCGGTCAGCGCGCCTATCCCGGAAAGGTCATGAAGGGCAAGAAGCTCCCAGGCCACATGGGTGTCGACCGCGTAACGCTCCAGGAGCGTCCGATCGTCCAGGTGGATGAGGCCAACAGGATTCTCTACATCAAGGGATCCATTCCCGGCCACCGCAATTCCGTCGTCGAACTCCGCTTCTAAACAAGTTTCCCGTCTAACGACCCAGAGCATAACGATGCAGATCACCATCTACTCCCAATCCGGCGAAAGCGTAGGCAAGGCCACCCTCCCCGACGAGATCTTCGCCACGGAGGTAAACGAGGAACTGGTGCATCGCGCCATCGTCCGCCAGAACTCCAACGCCCGTCATCCGATCGCCCATACGCTGACGCGTGCAGAGCGAGCCGGTTCGACCCGCAAGCTTTTCCGCCAGAAGGGAACGGGCCGTGCCCGTCCGGGCGACAACCGCACGCCCAACCGCAAGAAGGGTGGTGTCTCCATGGGCCCGCGCAACGAGCGCAACTTCGAACTTTCCATGTCCAAGGGCGAGCAGAGGAAAGCCCTCTTCTCCACCTTGACCATGCGCGCCTCCGACGAGTCCATCTTCGCCCTGCAGGGCTACCAGGGAGACATGAAGACGAAGTCTTTCTCCACGATGCTCTCCAAGCTTCCCGTGAAGGGCAAGGTCCTCGTCGTCCTGCCAGAGAAAGATGCACTTATCGAGAAGTCCAGCCGCAACTTGGGCCACGTCACGACCCTGACCGTCAACTACCTCAACCCGCGCGACGTGCTCGGATCCGGCTCCATCCTCTTCGTGGGCAAGTCCCTCGATCGGATCCCCGAGATCTGGAAGGTTCCCGCCGTCCGCACCGACAAGGAGACCAAGGCTCGCGCCAGCCGCGCTGCCGATGCCAAGGCCGATACCGCCGCCAAGTCCGCCGCTTCGAAGGCCCGTGGTGCCAAGCGCGTTGCCAATACCACGCCGAAGACTGCCGCCAAGGCCAAGCCCGTGAAGAAGGCCGCCAAGCCCGCTGAATCCGAAAGCTGAAATTAACCGAATCCTCCCGTGGACCTGCACTCCGTCATCATCCGCCCGATCGTCACCGAAAAGACCGCCCGCCTGCAGGACGACACCGTCCGCAAGTACACGCTGGAGGTCTCCTCCATCGCTACCAAGCCCACCGTCCAGCATGCCTTCGAGACGCTGTACGGGGTGAAGGTCTCCTCGGTCCGCATCCTCAACTCCATCGAGAAGCACCGCATGGGACCCAAGCGCGAGGAGATCCGCAAGCGCCCAGCTTCCAAGAAGGCCATCGTCACCCTGAAGAAGGGGGAGAAGGCCGTCGACTTCCTCGCTCCGGTCAAGAAATAAGTCAAACAGTCTAAGGTATTTCGCCTTTAGGGATTCCACATTATGCCTCTCAAGCAGTACAAACCCACCACCAACGGCCGCCGGAAAAGCTCCGTCCTCTCCTTCTCGGAGGTGACGCGCAGCCGCCCCGAGAAGTCCCTCGTCTCCCGTTCGAAGAACACGGGGGGTAGGAACGTCAACGGGCGTATTACCATCCGCCACATCGGCGGGGGATCGAAGAAGGTATGGCGCATGGTGGATTTCAACCAGGCCGACAAGAACGGCATCCCCGGAACGGTGAAGACCATCGAATACGATCCCAACCGCAACGTCTTCATCGCCCTCGTCGCCTACCAGGACGGGGAGAAGCGCTACATGCTGGTGCCCGATGGCATGAAGGTCGGCATGGTCGTCCTGACCGCGCCAAAGGCCCCCGTGAAGAACGGCAACCGCCTGCAGCTGAAGAACATCCCCTCAGGATTCTCGATCTACAACATCGAGATGACCCTGGGCAAGGGAGGCCAGATGGTGCGCAGCGCGGGAACGGCCGCCACCGTCCTCGGAACCGATGGCAAGCACGTCCAGGTCCGGCTTCCTTCAGGGGAAGTCCGCAAGGTCTTCGGGGAGTGCTACGCCACGATCGGTCGCCTCGGCAACGAAGAGATCCAGAACGTCCGCCTAGGAAAGGCCGGCCGCATGCGCCTCATGGGTCGCCGCCCGGAAGTCCGCGGAAAGGTCATGAACCCCGTCGACCACCCACACGGTGGAGGTGAAGGCCGCAACAGCATCGGTCGCAAGCATCCTTGTACCCCCTGGGGCAAGCCGGCCCTCGGCGTCAAGACCCGCCGCAACAAGCGCACCAGCTCGATGATCATCACCCGCCGCAAGAAGCGCGCCTAGGTTCCCTCCGCATTCCGACTGTCTCCCTTTGATTCCCCCTCCCTATGTCCAGAAGCTTAAAGAAAGGCCCTTACGTTGACGCCAAGCTCCTCCTCAAGATCATGAGGATGAACGAGACCAACGACAAGAAGGTCATCAAGACCTGGGCCCGCGCCAGCGTGATTGCCCCCGAATTCGTCGGCCACACCATCGCGGTGCACAATGGCAAGCAGCACATGCCCGTGTTCGTCACCGAGGCCATGGTTGGCCACAAGCTCGGTGAATTCTCCGCCACCCGCCGCTTCAAGGGCCACGGTGGTAAGCTCGCCAGGATGACCGGAACCGACAAGGTCTAGTTGACCACCCTTCCCGCCCACCCGTAATCGCACCATGAAAGCCCATCTCCGCTCAATCAGGATCAGCCCCAAGAAAGCCAATCTCGTCGCCGGACTCGTCCGCGGCAAGAAGGTGACCGAGGCGCTCGACTTCCTCAAGTTCACGCCCAAGAAGGCCGCCGGGATCCTGCACAAGGTCATCCAGAGCGCCGCCTCCAACGCCGAGAAGAACTTCTCCCAGAACCGTGACCACCTGTTCGTGAAAGAGATCATCGTCAACGCCGGACCCACCATGAAGCGCTTCAATCCGGTGTCCAAGGGCCGCGGCCATCCGATCCTCAAGCGCACCTCGCACATCACCGTTCACGTAGAGCCGAAATAATTCCTGAGCCTCTTCGCCTCCCCAACCGTTTCGCACTCACCTATGGGTCAAAAAGTTAATCCGAAAATCTTCCGCGTTGGGGTAAACCAGACCTGGTCATCCAGCTGGTATGCCCGCAAGCAGAAGTACGCCCAACTTCTCCAGCAGGACATCCTGATCCGCAAGCGCGTCCTCGACAAGCTGGCCAACTCCGGTGTCGCCGGGGTTGACATCAGCCGCAGCGCCAACCAAGTGACGCTCACCGTCTGGACCTCCAAGCCGGGCGTGCTCATCGGCCGCCAGGGCGCCTCGATCCAGGAGCTGAAGGCTAACCTCGAGAAGGAGTTCAAGGAAAGGTTTGACATCGCCGTCAAGGAAGTGAAGAAGCCGTATCTGAACGCCGCGATCGTGGCCGAGATGATCGGTGCCCAGATCATGCGCCGCATGCCCTACCGCCGCGCGGTCAAGTCCGTCCTCGAGAAGGCGGTCGAAGCCGGAGCCAAGGGTATCAAGGTCTACGTCGGTGGGCGCTTGAACGGCGCCGAAATCAGCCGCAGCGAATACTTCCTCGATGGCAAGATCCCCCTGCAGACCCTCCGCTCCGACATCGACTTCGCGCGCTTCGGCGCCCTGACCGGCTACGGGATGATCGGGGTCAAGGTCTGGATCTACCGCGGCGAGAAGTTCACCAAGCGCAACCGAGAAGACCTTTCCTCCGTACCCTCCGACCGCTCATAAGCGCTTGACGTAAGCCTTTTCTCCCCTACAATACACGCTACTGTTTCGACCCGTTTCCCATGCTGTTCCCCAAGAAGACGAAATACAGGAAGGCGCATCGTGGCCGCCTGAAAGGGCTCGCCACCGCCAATACCGAGATCTCCTTCGGGACCTTCGCGCTCAAAGCGCTGACCCGGGCCTACGTGAATTCGCGCCAGATCGAGGCCGCGCGCAAGACCCTGACCCGCTATACCAAGAAGGGTGGCAAGGTCTGGATCCGTATCTTCCCCGACAAGCCGTGGACCAAGAACGCCGAGGAAATCCGCATGGGAGGAGGTAAGGGTGCCGTCGAATACTATGTCTTTGGAGTGAAGCCCGGCTGCGTGATGTTCGAGATGGATGGCATCCCCGCCGATCAGGCCAAGGAAGCCCTCACCCTCGCGGGCTATAAGTTGCCGGTCAAGACGAGATTCATTACGAAGAACTGATCAATCATGCTTACGAAAAACGAACTGTCATCCCTCGACCACGCCGGACTCAAGTCCGAACTCGTGAAAGCCCGCGCCGAACTCTTCCGCCTGCGGATGGAGCACGGCATGCGCCAGCTGAAGAAGACCCACGAGATCGGTGAGAACCGCAAGTACGTCGCCCGCATCCTGACCTTCATGCGTGCCATCGAACTCGAGCGTCCCCTCTCCGTGTCCTCCAAGCCCGAGAAGGTGAAGAAGGCAAAGCCTGCCAAGAAAGCCGAAGCCACCGACACCTCCGACGATGCCGAAGAGAAGCCTGCCAAGAAGAAGGTCGCCAAGAAAGCCGCTCCCGCCTCCTAAATAGCTCTATCCCACCCGTCCCTCATGCGGAAGAAAATCGGAACAGTCGTATCGGACAAGATGAACAAGACGGTCGTCGTGGCAGTCACGACGGACAAGCTGCACCCCAAGTACCTGAAGCGCTACAAGGTCACCACCAAGTACTACGCCCACGACGAGAAGGGGGAGTACCACGTGGGGGACAAGGTAGAGATCGCCGAATGCCGCCCCTTAAGCAAACTGAAGCGCTGGAGGGTGCTCTACTCTGCCACCAACGAATCCTAAGTTTCCCCGATAAGTTTTCTCAGAGATTTCTGACCAGCCATGATCCAACAACAGACCAGACTCGGAGTCGCGGATAACACCGGTGCCAAGGAAGTGATGTGCATCAAGGTGCTCGGGGGCAGCCGCCGCCGCTACGCCCGCATCGGGGACGTCATCATCGTCGCCGTGAAGAACGCCCTCCCCAAGGGCGCCGTGAAGATGCACAGCATCCAGCGTGCCGTCATCGTCCGCATGAAGAAGGAGACCCGCCGCGCCGACAACAGCTACGTGCGCTTCGATGACAACGCCGTCGTGATCGTGGACAAGGACAACCAGCCGGTGGGTACCCGTATCTTCGGCCCTATCCCCCGCGAACTGCGCAACAAAGGCTTCCAAAAGATTATTTCCCTGGCCCCCGAGGTGCTCTAGTAACCGTTTCAGATTCCAGATGAAGATCCACAAGGACGATACCGTCATCATCACCACCGGCAAGGACAAGGGCAAGAAGGGCAAGGTGCTCAAGGCCTACCCCCTCGAGAACACGGACGTGGTGGAGAAGGTGAATATAAGTACCAAGCACCTGAAGCGCCGGGGTGAGCCCGCCGGCCAGATCCGCCAGTACGACGCGCCCCTCGCCGCCTCCACCGTGATGATCCTGTGTCCCGATACGGGCAAGCCCAGCCGCATCGGATACCGTATCGAAAACGGCAAGAAAGTCCGCATCGTGAAGAAGTCGGGCGTGGTTCTCTCCCCCAAGTCATCCTCCTAGCAGAGCGTTTACCCTTTCCGTTCCCAATGGCCAAGAAAGCCGCCGATCCTATCATTTCCGGACTGATGCAGAAGACGGGCGTAAGCAACGTCAACGCGTGCCCGCGCTTCGTGAAGGCCACCATCAACGTCGGCATGGGGACCTTCCTGCGTACGACCAAGGACTACGGCGAGATCCTCGAGAACGTGAAGAAGATCACCGGGCAGA
>CAYOUH010000047.1:0-7447 GCA_964407085.1 uncultured Candidatus Peribacteria bacterium
ACAGTTGGCGAGGATTGCGCAGTGCCATGCGATCCGCGTGCCGCTGGTCGGGATGGCGTCGGGGAACCGGCAGGCCGTATTCGCGGTAGTATTTGAGCTCCTGGGGGATCAGGCGGAAGGGTTTTTTCGTCACTTCACACACGATCGCCGACTGGAGGATGCTATCGGGCACGTTCGTGATGCGATCGGGGACCTGCGAGGCTGGGATGCTCGGAAGAGATGGGGTAGGCGCGACGTAGTCGGACCATTTGAAGCCTTGGGAAAGCGCTTCTTCGCGGGAAATCGGCCATTGCTCCAGGGCCAGCGTCTCGTTGTAGCCAAAGGGACTGACCCAGGACGGGAAAAATTCGCCCCATTCGCCCGTGGAGCGCATGTGTTCGATGATCCGCGGGACCAGGGCTTCGTATTCGACCTTCGAGTACTGCTTGTTCAGCACGCAATACTCTGCTTTCCCCAGGCCGATACAGCCGAAGAGGTCGTGCGACCCGAACAGGCACAGCTTGCAGTAGAGCAAATCGTGGCTGCCGTCCCAGTTCTGGTCGCCGAAGTGCACGCGCTGCAGGCCTTGGCCTGCCTCGTGGTTCTCGTAGCACAGCTGGATGCCCTTCGGCCCGCCGAAGACGGTCAGGTCGTACACGTCTTTGAGCCGTTGGGAATTGACCACGAACTTGCAGTCTTGCGACTCCTTCACGTCGAAGCACTCGAAGCAGTTTTTGGTATGATTGACGTAGTCGCCCACCGAGTTCTCGTTGTGCGAACCATGGTAGGAGCGGTGCGGGAATTTCTTCACGAATTCGTTGAACTGGGCGCGCATCTTGAACAGCGACGCGTAGCTGCCCAAATCCACGGATTTCAGCTTCTCGAGGTACTTTTCCTTCGTCAGTTGTTCGTTGAGGAAGCAGTATTCGGCGTTCACCAAATTCACGCAGCCGAAGCAGTTGCGGCACCCCACGCAGGATTTCAGGAAGTACGAGTCCGAGCAGGTCTCGCAGTCCTGGGAGAACTTGAGATTGTAGCAATCGCGGCAATGCACGCACTCGTAAGCTAGCTCGCAGTTGACGATCATCAGGTTGTCCACGCAGTAGCGCGAGCGGTTGATGTTGTTGCCGTACCAGCAGTGGTCGTTGTCGTCCGCTTCGAAGATGAGGTAGCACGCCCGGCACCACCCCGCCTGGTTGATGTAGTCGCTGTTTTCCACGTTCACGACCGAGAGCGCCAGCTGTGGCACGGACTTCATCAGCTCGTCGAACTGCTCGAAAAACGGGCGCGAGAAATCGAAGTCGCGGCCATACGATTTCGGATCCCAGGCATCCGAATACCACTCCGAGCTCTCGTAGACCTTGTACGGCTTGTCGGGCGAGAACACCGAGAGGATTTCCTTGCCAGAGAAGTCGGACTTGCGCCAGTACAACTTGCGCTCGTTGCGCCACGCCATGCGTCTCCTGCTGCGGCAATCCGGACAGAGGGTGGGGGGCGGAATCAGTTCTTTCTTCCCCGCGAATACGGGCGAAATCTTGTCGTAAAACGCCAGGTCACCATCCGTGATCTCGAAGGCCTGGTTGCACTGGCGGCAGTTCTTCGTCATGCGGCGAGGAAGGAAGCGATCTTGTTGGCGAAGTCTTCCAAGATCTGCGGATCGGAATGCACATGGCGCATGATCTGGTGATCGCAGTCTACGTCGAGGATCTCTCTGTGGGAAGCCTGCAAGGCACTTTCGAAAAGCCTCTCAGGGATTTCGGAAGGGACCACCTCGTCGCGCATGGCTCTGATGATCAGGAGTTTTCCGTTGAAATGCGAAAGGAAATCGAAGGCATCAGACGTTTCCCAGCTCCGTTCCCGTCGTAGGATGGCTGAGAAATCGGGACCAAAGGGAACGGCGTAGGCCTCGGGAGCGTAGACGCCGGGAACGCCGAGGATCAGGGCATCTACGGGAGTATCCACGGCTAGCCGGATCGCCGTATACGCCCCCATGCTGGTGCCGAAGAATGCCCGTGGCGGGGTTTCGAGTCCGGACAATACCACGGAGGCCTGGACAGTGCGGTCTTCCAAGGAAGAGCCAAGCAGTTCCCCGCCCGTTTCCCCATGGCCGATGTGGTCGAAGGCTGTTGATCCGATGCCCTTCTCGAGGAGGGCTTCACGAAGCGAGACGAAGCGTTCACGCGACGATGTCCCCGCACCATGCAGAAAGAACAGGTCCGCTTTGCCATCTACGCTGATCGTGTCGCCCTTCAGCCAATCGGGACCGTAGGGAACCTCGAATTTTTCCATGGATCGGAAATCTAGTTCCTAAAGCGAAGCCAAGCGCACGATGACCCCGACCACCGCGAGCAGTGCGCCCACGATCCAGAAGCGGAACACGACGTTATGCTCCGGCCAGCCCAGCGCCTCGAAATGGTGGTGTATGGGCGCGATCAGGAACACCTTCTTGCCGTCGCGCAGGCGTTTGGAGGTCAGCTGGATGATGACCGAGAGGGTTTCGGCGACGAACACACCTCCGATGATGACCAGTGGGACAACGGAATCGGTCAGCATCGCTATGACGCCTAACGTGGAGCCCAAGGACAGCGCTCCCGTGTCCCCCATGTAGAACTTCGCCGGAGAGACGTTGAACCACAGGAAGGCGATAAGGGTCCCGACGATCACGCCGCAGAAGGCCGTGAGCCACACCAAGCCGAGCGCGTAGGAGATGATGCCGAAGGCGGTGAACGCGATGGCGAGGAGCCCCCCAGCCAGGCCGTCGAGGCCGTCGGTAATGTTCACCGCATGGGCGCTGGAGATGATCACCAGGATGAACAGCGGGACATACAGCGGACCGATGGCGAAATCCCCCACGAAGGGCATGTTGATCGTGTCGTAGCCCAGCTTGGAGTAAAACCACCAGGCGCCTCCGACGGCGAACATGAGGAGCCAGAGGAACTTGGGCTTCACGTTGATCCCCTTCGAGGTGCCATACCCGTGGATGTTGAACAGGTCGTCGATGGCTCCGAGCAGAGCCGTGGCGAGCAGCGTGGCGAGGGGGAGGTAGGTTTCCTTGCGCTGCAGGAGCGATTTATCGACGAGGCCGAGGAGGGCGAGGAGGCGCGACAGGCCCGCCACGATGAAGGTCACGCCCCAGATCAGGATGCCACCCATGGTCGGGGTGCCGACCTTCTTGGCGTGCAGCGCGTTGAACATCGCTGCCACGCGTCCGTCGGTGGCCTTCTCACGGATCTGCTTACCGACCTTATTGCGCACCAGGTAGCGGATGAACGGCGGAGCCAGCAGGAACGCCAAAGCACAGGCGGCCAGGGAATAGGCGGAAACGAAGATGATGTCGTCGAGGGGATTCATTTGTTGGGAGGATCGAGGCGGGCGGCGTCTTCCGAGCGGCACAAGGCCAACGTCGGATACTGCTGGTCCGTTGAGCTGCGCGAACGGATGATATGCGAAATTCCCAGCCGCGAACAGGCTTGGAAGAAATGGGTCCGTTCGAAGGCCTGCCACTGATCCATCGTATGGCGTGCTTCACGGTATTGCTCAGCCGCATTCCAGCGAAGTTCCGCTACGATGAGGCGTGGCATGCGGAAGTGCAGCAACGCGGCAGCAATAAGGGCCGTATTGAGTCCTTTTCCTTCGTATCCGGACGTCGTTCTAGACTCCTTGATCGTCAGGATCCCGTCCAGAAACGATACTTCTATCGATGCAACGGATTCCCTCTCCAGCGTCACGAAAAAGGTCCCCGTTGTTGCGAAATAATCCCCATCGTTCCTGAAATCACGAGTGGCCCTAGCACTACCGATACTGAGGGACGAAGCGGGACCCTGTAGACCGGAAATTTGTCCCTTGGCATACTCGATCGCCTCATGACAGACCAGCTTCGGATCTTCCATCCTCTCATTTTCTGAAACCATCGGTTCAGGGGGTCTTAGTTTTCCCCCACACGATAGTGCCCAGCCCCGCCAGTGTGAAGAGAATGAGGCCAGCATAGAGGTACCGTTTCGCGTTCGAATCCTGTCCTATAGCATCCTCGGCCGTCGTTCCTCCGATATAGGGCTCACCGAGAGGCTCCCCGCTGATGGTGCGCGTATCGGCTTTGGCGAAAGAGACCGTTTTCGCTTTGGAAACGGCTTTTTTCTTCGCGGCGGCCTTGCGCCTGGGCTTCACCGCCTTTGGCTTGGCCTGAACGGCGTCGGAGGTGATCGAGATGGTCACCGTATCATCGGTGAAGGTTTCCTGGTCCTTGGGGCGGATCGTGGAAAGAACGAGGTACGTGCCGGGATCGAGGGCCACCTGCATGGCCGCGCTGAAGCTCCCCCGCTTCATGCTGGAGTGCGCGGTCAGCTCTAGGTCCGGCTCGTCATAGACCGGTTCTCCCGAGGAGTCGAGGAGGAAGAGCTTCAGGGCAATGTCGGCATCCGGGAGCGTCTGCCCCTGGAGGTAGAGCAGCTGCTTGCCTTGCTTCAGTCGCACGGAGAAATCGGTGGAAGGAGCAAGGTCCGGTCCTCCGACGGGCGGCTCGTCCCGGTTCGCTTCGCCGGGCGTCGGAATGGTCCATCCCCAATCGGAGGCGAAGAGGGCGAAGGAGTGCCCCTCGGACGCCTTGCCGTACTCCAGACGATCCACCACATGCCCGAGCGGATCGAGGAGCTCTAGGACCCCTCCCGCGTTCGTCAGGGCGAGATGGGTGCGGGCGTACGGAAGTGAAAGGAACGTTCCAGGATCCATGAAGGTATCCTCCTCGAAGGTGAAGCGGCTTTTCCCCAGGCGCAACTGGTAGCCCTTCAGCTCCGTCCTCTCCCCGACGTTCTCCAGCTCGATGAATTCGCCCTCGCGGTCGAGCCCCGTGGGATCGGGCAGGACCTCGCTGATGCGCACATCCGAAGCACCAGTCGGATTCAAATCTTCGCCGTCGACCTGCGGTGGGAGGACGTTTCCCTGATCAGGACTGGGCGTGCTCCATTTCCAGACGTCCTGTCCTGCCTCGACGAAGCGCGAGAAGCTGCGCCCTTCCGGGGATTGCACGTAGGGGATGTTCCCCGTCTCCCGGCCCTCGGGGCTGAAGAGGCGCACCGCATCCTTGTCATTGTTGAGGGTTAAACCGGTTTCGCTGATGAAGAACGTGCGGTACCCGCGGGCGGGAATGAACGTGTCGGATCCGAAGGTATGCGCGGTACTCCCACCCTCCCCGTCATCCAGGCTCCAGCCGCACACGTTCACGGGCAAGGGTTCGTCGTTGTACAGCTCGATGAATTCGCCCGTGGTGTCGCTCCCGGTGGGATTGGGGAGGATTTCGTTGATGGTGACCCGGGCCGCCGAAACGCGACTGGAGCACGTGGGGGTGGAGACGCTCGTGGAAGACGCCGAGCCGCCCCCACTGCCGCGCGGGGTCACCGTGATGGATTGGGTAGCGAGGGAGGAGGCTCCCCAGGGATCCGTGACCGTAAGACGGAGGGTATACGTTCCGGGACTGGAATAGTCCTTCGCCAGCGGGTTCTCCGCCGTACTCACCGTCCCATCCCCATATTCCCACCGGTAGGACAGCGGATCGCCATCGGGATCGGTCGAAGACTCTCCCGTGACATTGAGCGTAAAGGGCACAATACCCGTGACATCGAAGGGGGACTGGACGGTGATGACCGCCGCGGGGGCATGGTTGTTGACCTGATTGAAGAGACCCTTCGTGGGAGTGGAAAAGGCGTGGAGCATCCGGCCCGATCCCGTAAGGGAGGCATCGGGATAGGCACCGATCGATTGTCCCGTCGAGGATAGCACGTTGCCCGACCCCGCACTGCCGTAGGACACCTGGTCGATGGGAGCACCATCCGATACGCGGCGTAAGATCAGGGTATCACCCGAGTTGTTGAGCGACACCGGGGAAGGGTCGAGGACCGCATAGCTGGCTGCGGGGATCGTACCGCTAAGCGCGTGCGGGATGCCCGTAGCATCCTCGATGGTGAGCTGTGAGAGGTCGATGGCCCGGCCCGAGAAATTGTACAGCTCGATCCATTCGCTCTCCCCCGTCCCGGGCGTAGCGAGGAATTCGTTCACCAGGATATCCCCCGGTTCTCCTCCTGGCGGTGGGGATGGCGTAGGAGAAGATGTCGCAGGAGGCGCAGAAGGAGGCTCGGGCGTAGGCTGAATGACGCCGTTTTCCTCGCCTGGCGTTCCGCCCGCATCGAGGCTCTGCACCCATTGGTTGGAAGCGTCCCGCTCCAGCGTGAACCCGTTCCCATTCGCAAACGAGGTCCCGTACGTGACACTGTCGACCGTGACACCGTTTTCATCCACTATGCGCAGTTCTTCCCCGCTGTTGTTGGGTGAGAAGCTCGTCTTCACGACGACGCCAGAAAACCCGGGGTGGTCGGCCATAAAGACGGATCCGCTGCCCGTGAGCACCGCATATCCGTTGGCCGGAAGGCTCAGGCTGCCTTGGTAGGCGGACAGCGCGTGGTTGCCCGCCTGGTAGAATTTCCAGGAGGACAAATCGACCGAAGAAGGCCCCGTATTCACGATCTCGACCCACTCGTGGTTGGCATCCGTCCCGGGTGGGTTGTAGTTGATCTCATTGACCAGGATGGCGGCCTGCGCTGCGGGGATCGTGAAGAACAGCGCGCAGGCGGATACGGCGAATAGGAAAACCCGCTGCAAGGTCTTCCCGGAAATTTCCCGTCTGAAATGATTTATCATGCCACCATTTCAAGAACTATGCGCACAGTATTAGACCACGAATAAAAGTCAAGAAAAGTAGACAGCCTTGTCCACCATGGCAACCGAAAGAAAGCCCTAAACGTTGACTTCACGGCTTATGCGAATACGATCCGCCCTGTCTACCGTTATCCATTCACTCCCTTTTTCCCATGCCTGAAATCAACTACTGGGCGATCCTCGTCGCCGCACTCTCGTCGATGGTCATCGGCAGCCTGTGGTACGGACCACTCTTCGGTAAGATCTGGATGGAGGGGATGGGATGGCCGGTGAATGACAAGGCTGCCATGGACAAGATGATGGCCGATGGCAAGAAGCAGATGCCCCTGCTCTACGGAACGCAGTTCATCCTGTCACTCATCATGGCTTTTTGTCTGGCTCATATCCTCTGGAGAAACGGTATGGAATACAGAGAAGAGTTCCCTGTTTCTTTGGGCCAGGGTATCGTAGCAGGGGCATTCCTGTGGCTTGGTTTCATCATGCCTGTGCAGTACGGCACGAGCCTATGGAGCGGCAAAAAATTCAAGTACGTCGCGGTAGAGCTGGGGTATTGGCTGGTGCTTCTCATGGTTATGGGAGGCGTGCTGAGTGTGTGGAGGTAGGGTGTGGCATTACCCGTGAGGGTAACGTCGTGAGTTCGTGTGGCCAATGAAAACGGCCCCGCCGAGGGGGGCCGCTTTTTATCGTCCTGCAGGAAAAAGGAAACGCCACCATGATGCCCGGGATCACGCCATGCACGAAAGTTGCAATCCTGGAGGGTCGG
>CAYOUH010000048.1:0-5543 GCA_964407085.1 uncultured Candidatus Peribacteria bacterium
GTACTGATGGGATAGGGGTTCTCCCACAAATAAAAAAGCCCCGTCGATCGACGGGGCTTTTTTGGAGTTCCACTATCGAACGGACTAGTAGTCCATTCCCATCCCGCCCATTCCTCCGCCCGGCATAGCGGGCATGGGGGATTCTTTCTTGGGCTTCTCAGTGATGGCGACTTCCATCGTCAGGAACATCGAGGCCACCGAGGCGGCGTTCTCCAGCGCGGAGCGCGTGACCTTCTTCGGGTCGATGATCCCCGCGGCAATCATGTCGACGTATTCGCCCGTGGCGGCGTTAAATCCTGCGTTGGCCTCCTTGGATTTCAGCACGTTTTCCACGACGACGTCTCCCTGGAAGCCGGCGTTGCTGGCGATGCGCTTGGCAGGATAGGTGATGACGCGCTTGATGATCTCGATACCCGTCTTCTCATCCTCACTGTCGGCCTTCATGGCTTGCAGGGCGGTGAGGGTCTTGAGCAGCGCTGTTCCTCCTCCGGGTACGACGCCTTCCTCCACGGCGGCACGAGTGGCGGACAGTGCATCCTCGATACGGTGCTTGCGCTCCTTGAGCTCGATCTCGGAAGCGGCTCCTACCTTGATCACGGCGACGCCGCCCGAGAGCTTAGCCAACCGTTCGTGCAGCTTCTCCTTATCGAAGTCCGAGGTGCTCTTCTCGAGCTGCACCTTGATCTCGTTGATGCGCTGCTCGACCGCAGCTTCGTTCTCCTTCGTCTTCTCGACCACGATGGTGGTGTGCTCCTTGTCGGAGATAATTTTGCGTACGGTTCCTAGGTGCTCGAGGGAGGCCTGGTCGAGCTTGAGCCCGATTTCTTCGGAGACGACGGTTCCACCCGTGAGCGCGGCGATATCTTTGAGCATTTCCTTGCGGCGGTCGCCGAATCCGGGAGCCTTCACGGCCAGCGTGTTGAACGTGCCGCGCAGCTTGTTGAGCACCAGGGTGGCCAGGGCTTCGCCGTCGATGTCCTCGGCGATGATGACCAGGTTCTTCGTGCCCGTCTGGGCCAGCTTCTCGAGCAGCGGCAGGATATCCTGGATGCTGGAAATCTTCCTATCCGTGATGAGCATCTTTGGGTTCTCGAAGACGGCCTCCATGCGGCTCGTATCCGTGATCATGTAGGCGCTGATGTAGCCGTTGTCGAACTTCATGCCCTCGACGTATTCGATATCCAGGCCGTAGGTCTTCTGCGACTCCTCGACCGTTACGACGCCGTCCTTGCCGACCTTCTGCATCACGGCGGCGATGGTCTCGCCGACCTCCGTATCGCCGTTGGCACTGATCGTAGCGACCTGCTTCATCTCGCCTTCGGTCGTGATTTTCTTGGCACCCTTCTCGAGCTCTTCTTTCACCGTATCCACGGCGCGGTCGATACCACGCTTGATGACCACGGCGTTGGCACCCGTCGTGATGTAGCGCAGGCCTTCGTTGATGATCGCCTCGGCCAGCACCGTGGCAGTCGTGGTACCGTCACCGGCCACGTCGTTGGTCTTGGTTGCGACTTCCTTCACCAGCTGCGCGCCCATGTTCTCATACTTATCCTCGAGCTCGATTTCCCGGGCGACCGTCACGCCGTCCTTGGTCACGGTGGGGGAGCCGTAGGTCTTGTCGATGAACACGTTGCGACCCTTGGGACCGAGGGTGGAGCCGACCGCCTGCGCCAGCTGCTGAACGCCTTTGAACAGTTTCTGGCGGGCGTCGTCGCCGTAGGTTACTTGCTTAGCCATGGTTGAAAAGGATGATTAGGGATGGATGTAGGTGGATGTTGTCACTCCTTCACGATCGCCAGGATGCTGTCCTGGTGCACGACGCGGTACTCGACGCTCTCGATTTTGAACTCGTCCCCGGCGTAGCGGCTGCAGAACACGATGTCGCCGACCTTAACCTCCATGGGGATCTTTTCGCCCGTCTTCTCGTTCATCTTACCGGCTCCCACGGCGATGACCTTGAACCGCGAGGGCTTTTCCTTGGCGCTATCGGGAACGTAGAGGCCGCTAGGGCGCTGGTCGGACACTTCGACCGGTTCGAGGATGACGTTGTCCCACAGGGGAGTGAGGTTCATCACTTTGACGTCTGCCATAAATAATAGTGGTAAGAAAGAAGTTTAAATTAGCACTCTCAATTTTACAGTGCTAACCAGTTTTGGCAAGGAAATTAGGGGACAAGGGGCTATGGATTTCCACGATGCGACCCATATAATGTCCAGGCCTCATTCCTGAAACGGACCCGGAACCACCACGTTGCTTTTACCAGTAGTCATGAGTGAGTTTCCGCCCTGAGGGCATAGGCGCATTTACTACCACCTCCTGTCACCGATCATGCACGTTACTACGCAGTCCCTCGAAGGTTCCCGCACCAAACTCGTTATTGAAGTCGATCCCGATGTCGTGTCCAAGGCCAAGGTCAAGGCCGCCGCGTCGCTTTCTTCGCGCCTCAAGATCCCAGGGTTCCGGGCAGGGAAGGCTCCCGAAAACGTCATCATCAGCCAGATCGGTGAACGGGCCTTCATGGATGAGGTAGTGGAAGAGGCCGTCCAGAGCACGTATCCCTTCGCGCTGCGTGATAACCAGATTCGCCCGATCGCGAAACCCGAGAAGGTCGAACTGTTGGGTTTCGAACCCTTCAAATACGAGGTCATCGTACCGGTGTACCCGGCTGTGGAACTGGGCAACTACAAGAAGGTCTCCGTGACCCTCCCCGCGGTGAAGGTCGAGGACAAGGAGGTAGAGGAGGCTATACAAAATATCCTGAAGGGCAATGCGGCTCACGCCGCAGTGGATCGCCCCGTGCAAAAAGGGGATCGTGTCACGATCGACTTCTCCGCCAAGGATGAGAAAGGTGAGCTCGTGCCCGGAACCGAAGGCAAGGACGAACCGTGCGAAGTGGGTGAGGGGAGGTTCATCCCAGGCTTCGAGGAGGAATTGGTCGGCATGAACAAGGGGGACGAAAAGACCTTTCCCATCACATTCCCGAAGGACTACCGCGCGAAGGAAATGGCGGGCAAGAAGGTGCATTTCACGGTGAAGGTATCGCTGGTCGAAGAGCCCAGCGTCCCGCAACTCAACGAGGAGTTCATCGCCAAGGTGGGAGGGGAAGCCAAGACGGTGGAAGCCTTCCGTACCGAAATCCGCGAGAACATCACCAAGTACAAGCTGGAGGACGAGCGCAAGAAGGCTGAGGAAAAGGCGCTCGAGAAGCTCCTATCCTCTGCCAAGGTGGAAGTGCCTCAAGTCCTGGTGGACGAGGAGAAGTCCGGGATGCTCGAGGACCTGCGAGGTGAGGCCAAGCGCCGCGGAACGACCCTCGAGCGGATGTTGGCACTGGAGGGCAAGACGGTAGACAAGCTCTACGAGGAGTGGGAGAAGCCCGCCCGCGAGCGGGTCAGCCTGCGGTTCATCCTGCGGGAGATCATCGACACCGAGAAATTCGCCGCTGACGATGCCGAAGTCGAGACCGAGATCGATTCCCTCCTCTCCGCCTACCATGAGGATTTCCGTGCCAAGGCACGTGAGCTGTACAAGCCCGGCCAGCCCGCCCGTGACAACCTCGCCAACCGCATCGAAGTCCGCAAGGTATTCGACATGTTCATCCATTCCGCCGCATGATGTTCTCCGCTCTCGTCCCGCACCGTCCTCTTTCCCGCTTCGCCGCCCTGGCAGCCGCGGCGCTGCTCGCGTGGTCACTCCCTCTCCTTCCGGGCTTGTTTTCCGCCCAGGAGACGAGGCTCGAGGGATACCGTGTACCCCTAGACGCCATCGCATTCGAGACGAGCAACCATGGCCGATCATTCGTATCGGACGAGATAGGGGCCGGCTTCGAGTTCGAGAGCCTGGGAGCACGCGGGAGGTTGCCTGAGGGGAGTCGCTTGTACGTGAGACCCGTAGTGGGAGATGGGACGCCCGTGCAGTTCTCCCTGCTGCACGATGACAATCCCGATGGCAACGAACAGTTCTCAGATCCCATGTTCGTAGAAGGGGCGAAGGGCTTCCAGTACCGCATAGAATTGCCTGCCGGGGCATCGCTAGGAGCCGATGACCACGTCGTCCTGTCGTACCTCTCCTCTCCGGTGGAATCGGGCAACGCAGCCGACGAGGTAATGGCTGACAATGGCATCATCAAGCCGCGTTCCGCATGGGGTGCCGATGAGGGCCTACGCACCGTGGATGGTTGGCTGAAGGCCCGCCAGGCCTATTGTGCCAAGACGGGATGCTCTGCCGCCGTTCCGCAGGTCCGCACCGCCACCCAGGCGATGCCAGAGGTAGGGGATGAGTTCCCGGACGAGGCCAAGGTGGTCCGCGAGGAGTGGAAGATGGATGGCAAGGAATTGCTCTGGCCCGAAGAGTACGTGAAGTCCGTGAAAAAGTTTGTGGTCCATCATACCGCCGAGAATCTGTCGGATTCCGTTCGTTCGGTCGATGAGATCTCGCAGGCCGAATACCAGGCCCATATCCGCTCCGTCTACTACTACCACGCCATCGTGCGCGGCTGGGGCGATATCGGGTATAACTATATCATCGATCCCTTGGGAAACGTGTATCAGGGCCGCGCAGGAGGGGATGGCGTCATCGCGGCGCACGCCTCGGGGAGCAATCAGGGCTCGGTCGGTATTTCCGTGATGGGGAACTACGAGACGGGCCAGCCTCCGGTCCGCGCCATCCGATCACTGGAGAAGCTGCTCGGAACTCTGGGTACCAAGTACAAGATCGATCCGGCCGGACAGACGACCTTTCGCGGCAAGAAAGGTCCCGCCGTCCTCTCGCATCGTGACCTGGGCCAGACCTCCTGCCCCGGGGGGAATCTGTATGACGATCTGCCCTCTATCCGGACGCAGGCGCAGCAATCCGGCCCCGCCAGCCTCTCGGAAGCATCAGTCGTCTCAGGAAGTACCTCCGTCTCGGGGACGATCGGGCAGAAGGTCGCCGTGGAACTCAGGGTTCGCAATGACTCCTCCGTAACCTGGGAGAAGAACAAGATCCAGCTGACGCTGTTTAAGAAGCGCAGCCGTAGCCTGATGTTTGATTCGCGAAGTTGGAGCTCCGCCGTCCGCCCAGGAACCATGGTAGAGGAATCCGTGGCACCCGGAGGAACGGCTACTTGGCGGTTCTCGGTCATCGGTCGCAAGGTGGGAACCATCACCGAACAGTTCCAGTTCAATATCCTCGGAAAGGGGTGGCTCAAAGGGGATCCCTTGACCCTCTCCCTCAATGTCGGTAGGCGTTCGGGGGGAACGTCACCCTCTACGGCGGCACCCACCGTCTCGCCCATTCCCACGGCTACTCCGGTGGTATTGTCGCAGCCCACTACGGCTTCCAACCCTGAGATCCGCATCAAGCTGGGCTATACCGACGCCGACGACAAGGCTGCCCTCGTTTCGGATCGTTCGGTCCTGATCACGTCTGATACGGACTCGAAGCTCGTGAAGGCAGGTACGGCGGTTGCGGTAAGCAAAGCGGGGACGAAGGTCTCCGCGGTGTGGGACGGGGGGTCGCTGAGCGGAACGTACGTGCACTTCGCCCCCACGGAGGAGGGGATC
>CAYOUH010000048.1:5553-7177 GCA_964407085.1 uncultured Candidatus Peribacteria bacterium
GATCGTCACGGTCTCCAGCTGGAACCGCGGCTCATCCTCGAGCTCGTCCATCCGCTATAACATGTTCCGCGGGGCGGTACGCTCGATCGTCGATGGCGGCAGGCTCGTCCTGGTCAACCACATCCGTTTGGAGGACTATCTCGTAGGGATCGCCGAATCCTATAACAGCGAGTTCCCTGAAATGCGCAAGGTCATGAGTGTCCTGACGCGTTCCTACGCTCTGCACTACACTGATCCGGCCAACCGGAAATTCCCCGGCAAGCCCTACGACGGGTCCGATTCACCGGCCGAGTTCCAGTATTACCTGGGCTACGGGTTCGAGACGGCGGCTCCCAACTGGGTCCAGACGGTCAAGGACATGCGCGGCATGGTCGTCAAATACGACGGGAAGGTAGTGAAAACGCCCTACTTCAGCGCGAGCGATGGAACGATGACCAAGGACTCGAAGGCGGTCTGGGGCTGGAGCCTCCCTTTCCTCGTTCCTGTCGACGACTCGTTCTGCGCCGAGAAGGCCTTCCGCGGCCACGGTGTAGGCCTCTCCGCCTGCGGCGCCCGCGAGATGGCCAAGCAGGGCAAGTCGTACGATGAGATCATCAAGTACTACTACAAAGGCGTGACGATCGGGCAGGCGTAAATCGCATAGGATCATGGCCATCATTGACGATCTCCTTCCCTTCGCGCCTCTCGAGGATGACCTCCCAAAAGGAACGAGGGAATATCTTCGCCAAGTGCGGTCAAAGCCATATGACCACATAAATGTGGCCGCCGAATGGGAGAGATTGAAAAACAGGCAAAACGCTCCGCAGATATTCCATGCATATATCTGTGCCCTGGTGTCAGAGCTCGACAGAAGGAAGCGCTCATTTGAGGCACTCAAGATTCTCGAGACTGCACCATGGGAGATCGAAGGACCTTTGCCACTCAGATTGCCGGGACTTCTAGCATACCAGTGCGTATTGTCATTAATCGATTACTATAACAGCTTGCTTGCATCTGAGGCACCGACTGAGATGACGAGTGCGGTGAGGTCGAAGCTACTTTTTCATATCGACCTACTTGCTGATCAGGGGGACGATTTCGAATATGGAGATATGTCCTTCACGCTGTCAAATGGCCAAAGAAACCCTAAGGGTGGGGAGTCTTTTTGGAACGGAATTCGTCATGAGATCAGAGAGCATATCGACCAACCCATTAAATACCCTTCGTTGAATATGGAACCGGCAGAAAACCATATCGAAAACCATGTGCGCGAAAGGATTAGGCGCGGAGAAATGCTGTTGGTTGATAAGAAAAAACCGAAATAGGCCTTTCCCTACTGTACTAGCAGCTTCTCTTTTTCGACCTTCACCGTGAGCTTCCCGCCTTCCTCTACCTGTGAGGTGAGGATGCGTTCGGTGATCGGGTCTTCGAGCTGGGTCTGGACCGTGCGGCGCACCTCGCGGGCTCCGTACTCGGGTTTGTAACTGTGCTTGGCCAGCCATTCGATGGCCTTCTTGGACACATCGAGCGCGATCTTTTTCGTACTCATGCGCTCGGCGAGCTGCGCGACCTCCAGCCTCACGATGGCCTCGATGTCCTTCTTGTTGAGCGGGCGGAACACCACGATGCTGTCGATGCGGTTGAC
>CAYOUH010000049.1:0-2878 GCA_964407085.1 uncultured Candidatus Peribacteria bacterium
GGATGCAGCCCGTTATGAATATTTTATTAATAAGATTCATGTTGATGAATATCTCCGCATCATAGACTTTGATACGGGGAAGATCGCCTTTCTTCAAGGAATCGTTTTTGCGCATAAAACGTTCCAGCAGCTCCATCAATCTTTCCCAGAAAATAAATTCCAGGTAATCCTAAGTTATGGTGTAGCCCATGAAATACCATCAGTCTCTGTAAGTTTTTTTGCGTTGTGGCCCAACACTCTACCTATGTTAGACAGTGACCTGGAACAGTACAAAGATGAAGCATTAGTCGTTTTTGAATAGCATATGCATTACTATAGACTCACAAAGTACAATCCAAGATTCCGTGACGCTCAGGGCCGTTACAAAAAAGATGAGTGGACCTATTATGAGCAAATAGGCCAAAACTTCGCAGCTGGTACCTTTACAAAGGCGGAATATCTTGCGACCGAGAAGAGATATATTGAATGCATATGTGAGCTACTGAGAACATCAAATGTCCTAACAATGCGCTCGGAGCGAGTGGCGAGGAGGAAGGAGGTGACCACTTTCAATGGGGTCCTTCTAAGGAAGGGGAAGAGTTATACCTTGGATGAATTGCGAAAGATTATTCCTGGTGTCCTCAGGGGACGTTTTTGGATGCAGTTTCGTACAGATGAAGGATATTTCCTCCATTTTGATTGGGATTATTATGTTTATCTCGGTTTGCCACTTCGAAGAAACCAGTTAGTCCCTCTTGCTGATAAATTCAATCTATTTCTGGAAGAGAGTCACATGCCAGATTTGGAAGAAGGAAGGTAGCAATGCAGTAGACAATCACTACGAATATTGATGGTTAAAAGAAAGACCTCAATCATGCCACAACCATTATTGGATGAAGGATTTACGTCTCAAATCCTTCATAAATACATCTTAGTTGGGAAAACTTATGTAGATAAAAGAAACAACGTTCAAGAATTGTCGGAGTTCGCTAGACATGTCGTTAGGATTAATTCTAACGAAGGTATCATTCTCAGGCTCAATAATGGTGAAGAGAAAAAACTGCCGCCAGATTTTAGATCTTTTAATAAAGCCCAGCCAGGTGAGTACAGATTGAGATCCACTGGAGAGCTTATCCTCAATCCTGATTATACTTGTACATGGATAGTGACACCTTCGGAAACGTGATGGATCGCAATGTTCTCAGTGATCGACGCCTGGCTCTTCTACTTTGGAAACCTAAAGAGGATTCACCAGAAGAAGATGATGTCTGCATGTATGGCGGAACTATACGCGTTAGGGGGCAAGATATCTTTTTTGATCGTGGTACTGACATCCCCCCCTTAGCTCTACGGCCTGAATGGGTAGAAAGAATCAAAAAGATACCAAAGAGTTTGATTGATACTTTGGGTAATAATGAGTATCAGCTATCTCTTTTAATAGAAGATCTCCCTCCTGGTGAAGATGGCTCCTCTTTCCTTCCCACTGGTCTGAAATGGATAGATTGAGTACTGACCGCAGTCAGTACAACAACCAGGACAGCCCCAGCACCTTCCTCGCTCTGTCCGATGCGCCCGGAGCAGGCTCGAACACGACCTTCACCTACGACTACCGCAACCGCATGAACAGTACCGACTCACGGTTCTGTTTCTCCACCTGCTCCGATACCGATGCTACGCCATTCCTTCCGATGCAGAACATGGTCGGGAAGGTCATGGGCGTGTTCTGGCCGCTGGAGGTGAGTAGAACAATCGAAGCACCTAACTACGCCCCGAAGTAAGTATGCCATCCATAGTAAAAGCATATCTCATCGGCACCCCTCTTTGCGCCCTAGTGGTGCAGATAACAACTTTTCCAAAGGAGGAGTACGCCCTGATACCATTGAAAATTCTTCTCCTTTCAGCGGGCATGATGGTGGTGTCGGGCGTATGTATCTTTTTCCCCATATGGCTACTGAGCCTATTTCTACCGGTTATCTCCCAAATCTATAAGCGGTTCTCTCTAGCCTTCTTTCTTGTCGTTGTCCCAATTCTCTTTTGGCATTTCTTTGAACCTATCGTCTTAAGATATTATGGCTACCAATGGATCTCGTCTCTTGATGGATATGCAAGTACCATACTTCCCAATGGTCCGGGCTGGAACGAGATCACTAACGAATCGGAAATCCAAATCATTAGAATAGGGCTTTATTCCGTCATCCTGATCTTGACGATCCTGTTGTTGTCAATCGCAAACTTGTGGATATCGCGCCGCAGATCTCATTTACAAACCAAGAGTCTCTGATGAAAACCTACACTCTCCAAGAACTCATTCATCCCAGGGAAAGAAAGTATTTTTGGGCCACCGCCATCTTTTCGGTTCTGATGTGGATCATCCTGGTCGTTGGCACCTTGGGAATCGGCCTCATATACCTTGTGATTGGAATCATCGTTACCTTCAGCCTCAAGTCCATCTATGTTTCGATGATCCGGGGATTTGGAGTCCGGGTAAATGAAAGGCAATACCCGGACATTCACGCCGAGGTTGCCAGGATCAGTATGGCGGTCGGTCTGAAAAAGGCTCCGGAAACATACGTTTTCCATCAAAACGGCATACTGAATGCCTTTGCGCTCAATATCTTTTCGCGGAAATTTATCGTGCTAACGACACACATGCTGGAAGCATGTGGTGATGACAAAGACCTCCTTTCCTTCATCATCGGGCATGAAATCGGACACCACGTGCGCAAGCACACGTCTCGGGCGGGCTTCCTCGCTCCGGGTAGTATTGTACCGTGGTTGGGGAAGGCGTATTCCAGGGCCTGTGAATATACCTGCGACGCGATCGGAGCACAGTTCGGACCGGGGAACCTCGAACGGGCAGGTAGGGGTATCTCCATCCTGGCCACCGCCAATTACCGTA
>CAYOUH010000049.1:2888-7004 GCA_964407085.1 uncultured Candidatus Peribacteria bacterium
GATGTCGAATCATACCTGGAGCAAGCGCGGGATGTACGGGAGTTCTGGCCAGCGGTGGTCTATTCCAACTCCAGCCATCCGTTTACCACCATGCGATTAGCGCGATTGCACGATACGTTTGACGAAGGCTCTACAAGCAGGTTACCCAAGGCCAACAAGATCGGGATGTTCGCGTCGCCGATATTTTCACTTACGTTCCTTATCGTACTCTTTTACGGCTTCTTCATCGTCGCAGCCGTGGATGGTGTTATCGATGGCATGAGGAAACAGGGGCTCTTGGAGGGGGGCTCGGAGATCAAAATGACGATGGCCCGTGAGGAACTGATCACTAAGTACGATCCCTCCTCCATATTGAGCAGGGACGATGGCGTGACCTTCGTGGAAGACAAGGAAGGCAAGATCGATTCCATTGTGACCAAATTCGGGAAATACCGCTGGTCCCCTTCATCCCTGGGCTCCTTGAGCGACTCCATGATCCTTCCCCCCAGCATGACGCCTCTCACAGAAGATCCCAGGGGCATAGTCCTGGAAGCCCAGGATGGGCATTATGGTACGATCGACGACAAGGCGTGCAAGATGGTAACGACGTTGTATTTCATGAATCTTAACGATCTTTCCATGAAAGAGATCGCCCGTTTCGAAAGTAGTGGAAAGAATGCAGGCGACATTTGCAGCGCTTTGGCTATCGTGGGCCGTGAAGGATCGCGAGTCCTGCTGCATGCCCAGGAATTCGATCCCGGGGAATGTGGTCCACCCATTTGGTCGGGTGATCCCAAGAAGCTTTCCTCCTTCGACCTCTCTGATCCTCGTTCCGGTCTTAAGCCCTATGTCCCCTCTCCTGAAGTCGTTACTCGGGAGCAGGAGGAGAGGATAGCCTGCCTCGAAGAATGGGAGGAGGCTACGAGGAGTGAATAATTCGCATCTTGGTTAAGGTTGCGTAATCGGATCCATGAGCAAGTTTAAGTCATTATTCATCGCAGGAGGGATGGGGGTCATTGTTTTCCTTATTCTGATGGTGTTGGTCCGGATAGAGTCCAGTTTCTCACCTGACTCTGAGGGCTCTATGCTGAGCCTCCTAGTAATGGTGGTCTATATGGTTCCGGCATTTACTATCGAATACGGGCTTACCTCTCTGTTAGCGGGAGGGGTGTGTACCGAGGTGGGCGGATGCGAAATATTCCCTATGTACGTGATGTGGACACTTGTAGCCCTTACTGCCTTCTTCTCGGGGGTTATCGTCTATTCTTTGCTACGGTGGGCAATATCTCGCATGCGGCCCGAAAGTAGGCTGCATAAGATTCTTTCGTCTGATCCGGGCAATCGGGCTCCTGTGATCACCCTATCTCTGGCCGCGATATCGCTTATGCTCTTCTTCGCTCTCGCGTAATAAAGTGCTGCCCTACCTTCCCCTCCTGCCGGTTTCGCTCATCCTTTTCTCTGCTTCCGCGCTTGCCGTAGGCCCGGACCACGTTCCCGCAAGCTATGTGCTATGGGCCCTGCTTAGCTTCGCTGTTCTAGCTAAAAAGGATCTCCGTGGAAAATGGCTTACCATAGATACCAAACGGGCAGTCACTTCGAGGGTAGTCATCATCTCGTGGGCCCTGGTACTTGCGGGAGCAACCTTCGCTTTCGTTTTTCTCGATTTGACCGCCACTTACAGCGATGTCCGTTATCCTCTGGTGTTCATCTTCCTCATCCCTATTGTCGAAGAAGTCATATTCCGAGGCTGGGTCTTCGAGATTTCGGATCGCGTATGGGGTGCTAGCAATAGGCTCATCCCCGTATTCATGAGCGCAACACTCTTCGGTCTGCACCATCTGCAATACTATGGCTTCCACCTGGGGGGATTCGCCCTCTTCCAGGTGGCGTATACCATACTGCTGGGCTTAGCCTTGGGACACTTGCGATGGAAGACGGGATCGATTTACGCAGGCCTTGTTCTTCATATCGGCATGAATACGGCAGTGTACTTGTGCTGAATTTCCCTTCGGGCCAGAGGTCGTAGATGGACTCAGACCCTTCAAATCCCCCGAGTGACTTAATGTCACTCGGCCACTGTACAGTTAGCCGGCTTTGTCGTTATCCTCATCACTCTACAGATGGTGATCCTGGCGGGATTTGAACCCACAACCTCAGCCTTCGCAGGGCTGCGCTCTATCCAGTTGAGCTACAGGATCGCGGGGGGCATTATACCGGGTCGGCCCCCGCTTGCAATGCCGCTTTCATAGGGCTCCAGGGAGGGCGAAACCCCTGGCTCTGGAGGGCATTTTCGGGTATACTGTCTTGAATACCCATGCTGCAATACCTGTACCTCATCCTCGGCGCCTTCGTCCTGCTCGTAGCCGTGGTTTCCACGCTGCGCTACCGGGCCAACCGTGCGCGCTCCTTCGACATGGTCTTCCTGCGCGTCCTGATCCCGCGCAAGGAGTCGGAGAAGGACAAGCAGGACACGACCAGCGGCAACTTCCAGGAGGGCTTCAAGGAGGTCAACGGGATCATGGAGCAATTCCTGTCCAATCTCCACGGGATCAAGGGCAACAAGCTGCACACCTTCCTGTTTGGTCGCGATTACATCAGTCTGGAATACGCCTGCATCGACGGCGAAGTGAGCCAGTACATCGTGGCTCCCCGGCGCCTCATCCCCTTCATCGAGAAGCAGATCACCAGCTTCTACCCCGAGGCGGTGGCGGAACCGGTCGAGGAGTACCAGCCCTTCGCGCCCGATTCCAAGCAGGCGACGACCTACATGTACACGGTGAAACCCTTCGGCTACCCCTTCCGCACGTACAAGTGGATGGAGTCCGATCCGCTCAACAGTGTGGTGAATAGCTTGAGCAAGATGGACCCGGGCGAGACCGGCATGATCCAGATCATGCTGCGGCCGAAATCCAACGGCTGGCAGAAGAAGGTGAAGCGCATCGCCTCACACCTGCAGGAGGGCCATAAGAAGCACTTCAGTCTCAATCCGATCCGCTGGATCGCCGCCATCATTGATCTGCTCTCGGGCGACTCGTCCAAACCCGCGGACAAGAAGCCCACTCCGCTCATCGACGAGGCTATCCGCGCGCTGGGGGAGAAGTCGAACGCCCAGGGCTACAAGGCCGCCATCCGCATCGTGACGTCCGCCGCGACTCGGCACAAGGCGCACGAGAACCTGTATAACATCGCCAAGACGTTTGCCCAGTACAGCACCCCGGAGCTCAACCACTTCGACGACGTGCAGGACCACAGTAACCGCCGCGCGGTGGCCAACTTCGTCCTGCGGACCATGCGCATCCCCCTGCGCTCGTTCTTCCTGCGGCCGAAGATGGTCCTCTCCACCACCGAGATCGCCAGCATCTTCCACTTCCCGAATACCAAGTACAACCGCGTGAACGCGATCAAGTGGCAGAACTACAAGATTGCTCCCGCTCCTCCGAATCTCCCAAAGGATGGCCTGATGCTCGGCTACAACCTGTACCGCGGGGTGAAGACGCCGGTCTACATGAAGCGCGACGACCGCTTCCGCCACTTCTACGTGATCGGGCAGACGGGTACGGGTAAATCCACGATGCTGGTCTCCATGATCCGCCAGGACCTGATCAACAACGACGGCTTCTGCTGCATGGATCCGCACGGGCAGCTGGCCGATGACATTTTCCCGCACATCCCGCGCCACCGCGCCGACGACGTTATCTACTTCAACCCCGCCGACACCGAGCGTCCGATGGGCTTGAACCTGCTCGAAGGCAAGACCGAGGAAGAACGCGAGCTCGTGGCGCTCGACGCCATGAATATCATGATCAAACTGTTCGGAAACGAGATCTTCGGTCCGCGTATCCAGGACTACTTCCGCAACGGCTGCTTGACGCTGATGAGCGACCCGGAGGGCGGGGCGCTGACCGACATCGTGCGCCTGTTTACCGACGACGTGTTCCAGCAGTACAAGGTGACGAAGGTCAAGAACCCCATCGTGAAGGCGTTCTGGGAGAAGCAGATGGCGAGCACCGGCATGCGCGAGAAGCAGGAAATGATCCCGTACTTCGCCGCGAAGTTCGGCCAGTTCACGACCAACGCCCTGATGCGTAACATCATCGGCCAGGTCAAATCCGCCTTCGACATCAACGAGGTGATGAA
>CAYOUH010000050.1:0-6993 GCA_964407085.1 uncultured Candidatus Peribacteria bacterium
TTGCGCGAGAAGTGTCCGACGAAGGCCTTGGTCGCGCCGTAGACGTTGCCGCCCTTGTACGCGGCCTTGCTCGCCACGGAGCCGAGGTTGACGATATGGCCCGTGTTGCGCTCCTTCATGCGCGGCAGGAAGAGACGGGTCATGTAGAGGAGGCCGAGGATGTTCGTCTGTACCATTGTCTCCCAGTCGTCGATGCTCCCGATGTCGACGGTGTCGAGTCCCTGCGCTAACCCGGCGTTGTTTACCAGGACGTCGATGTCGCGCCACTCCTCGGGCAGTCCGGCGTGGAAGGCCTCTACCTCGGCCCGGTTGCGGATGTCGAAGGAGGCGATATGCGTCTCGGTCTCGCATTCCCTGGCTAATTCCTCCAGTCGGTCCATGCGGCGGGCGGTGAGGATCAGGCGGTAGCCTTGGGAGGAGAGGAGGCGGGCGAGGGCCGCGCCGAATCCGGAGCTGGCCCCGGTGATGAGGGCGGTAGGCATGGTGCTTAGGATCGTTTACGGTCGATGGTCAGGCGCAGGAGGCCCCAGACGACGAGGTAGTAGGCCAGGACGTAGATGAGGATGGCGATGAAGCGGCCGGCGATGCTCAGGAATTCGCCGTTCTCCCCGTCGGTGAAGCCCGCGAAGCGCAACGGCACCGAGAGGGGCCGGACGAGGTCGCGGATGATGGCGTTGGCATCCTCCCAGAAGAGCCACGTCTCACCGGTGTTGAGCCACAGGATGAACGCCACGAAGCAACCGAGCAGCAGGAGGGGCGGTATGTGGAGGACGAGGCGGAGGTACTTCATAGGTCAGGACAGGTGAAGCATGTTGTAGATGCCGTCGATGTTCCCGGCGCCCATGGTGATGACCAGGTCGTCTTCGTGGATATTATCCGTCAGCCACTGGGCCGTTTTCTCCAGTCCTTCGCCATCGACGGCCTCGGTTCCGTTCTTCCGTATCTCCTCGATGAGTTCCGTGACTCCCACGGATTCGTCGTGGTCGCGGGAGCGGTAGATGTCGGGCACGATGACCAGGTCCGCGTCGGAGAATGCTTCGCCGAACTCGTGCAGGAAGAGTTTCGTCCGGGAGTACTGGTGGGGCTGGTAGATGAGGACGAGGCGCTTGGCATCGGGGTAGCCCTCGCGCGCGGCGGTCAGCGTCGCCTTGATTTCGGTGGGATGGTGGCCGTAGTCGTCGATCACCGTGGCACCGTTGAGTTGTCCTTTGATCTCGAACCTCCTCCAGGTACCGGAGAATTCCTCCAGGGATTTGATCGCTACATCTTCGGGAATATCGAGGACCTTGGCGGCGGTGAGAGAGAGGGCAGCGTTGGTGCGGTTGTGCTTTCCTGGGACTTTGGGTTGGGGGTAGGGCCATGACTTCTCCCCGACGGAGAACGTGTCGTCTCCGAAGCGGACAGGGATGAAGGTGCCCTTCGATTTCTGTGCCAGCGCCTGGAGACGCTCGGAGTCGGGGGCGATCAGGTGGCCGGAGTGGGCCAGGTTGGCGAAGAATTTCCCGAAGGCGGCGACGTAATTCTCCTCCGTCTTGAAGTAGTCGAGGTGGTCGACGTCGACGTTCGGAGTCACGATCAGGTGTGGGGAATAGTGCAGGAAGGAGTCCTGGTACTCGCAGGCCTCGATGACGAGGAAGTCGCTTTTGCCCGCACGGAAATTGCGATTCCCAAATTCCCGCACCTTCGTCCCGATGATGACGGTGGGGTCCATGCCGGCTGCGACCATCATCAGCGAGATCATGGCCGTGGTAGTGGATTTGCCATGCGTCCCGGCGACGGCGATGGTGAATTTCGTGCGGGTGAGTTCGCCCAGCGCCTCGGGGTAGGAGAGGGTGCGGATGCCCAGCTCCGCAGCCTTCTTACGCTCAGAGTTCTGTGTGGGAATGGCGGGGGAGTAGACGACGAGGTCGGTGGATTCGTTGATGAGCGCCCCGTCCTGGGTCGTGGAAAACGTGATGCCTTCCGCCTCCAGTTCATGGGTGAGAGCACTGGCCGTACCGTCCGTGCCGCTCACCGTGTAGCCCTGGGACAGGTAGTAGCGCGCGATGGCCGAGACGCCGATGCCTCCGATGCCGATGCAGTGGACGTTCATTAGGTTTCTTAGCTGACCAATGTACCTATCCTCTCGCCCTGGACGATGCGGCGCAGCGCCCCGATCTCCGTCATCTTGTATACCACGATCGGGAGAGCATGGGACTCAGCCATCTCGAACGCTCCCCGGTCCATGACCTGCAGATCCTCTTCCAACGCCTGGACGTAGGAGAGGGTATCGTAGCGCTTCGCGAGGGGATTCTCGTCCGGGTCGCTGTCGTAGACGCCGTCGACGTTGGAGGCTTTCAAAACGACCTCGCATCCCAGGTCGATGGCGCGCTGCACGCCCGCGGAGTCGGTGGTGACGTAGGGCTGGCCCGTGCCGCCGCCGCAGACCACTACGGTGCCCTGGGAGAACAGCCTGGCGGCCTCCTCCTTCGAATACTCGGGGATGAATTTGTTGCCGCCGATGGCCGAGAGGGCCTGGGCCTTGATCCCCTTCGATCGTAGGACTTCCTGCAGCATGAGGGCGTTGACGTCGATGGCGGTCATGCCGATGGTGTCCGCGTTGACCTGATCGATGCCGAAGGTCTCGCGCATGCGGGCACGGAAGATATTTCCTGCTCCGGTGACGATGGCAACCTTGGTTCCCAGTTCCAGGACCTGTGCTATCTCACGGACGAGGAACTTGAAGACCTGGGGGTCGAACGTCCCGTGGTTGGGGGAGGAGAGGGCTTCGCCGGAGACTTTCAGGAGGATGGAGTGGTACATGGGGAGGGGTGGTTGGATTTTACGGGAAAAAGCCCCGGAACCCAAGGCGAGGTGGGGATTTTCCGGGATGGAGCCGTCGAGAGGATTTGCCCAAAGGGCCGGGCTTTCGCTGGCTCAAGCCCTTCAAATCCAGGACGGTCGCCGTGCGACCTCCTACTCCTGATGAAACTGGAGCCGTCGAGAGGATTTGAACCTCCGACCCATCGCTTACGAAGCGATTGCTCTACCACTGAGCTACGACGGCATGCGGACCGGGCCTCATCTTACGAATTTTGCCCGTGCGATCAACTGGAAAGGGAAAGTGCATGGTGGGGCGAACGACGGGGCTCGAACCCGCGACACCCTGGACCACAACCAGGTGCTCTACCAACTGAGCTACGTCCGCCATGCCGCGGGAGTATAGCCAAGCCCTCCCCGCATTTCAATACGGCTTCACGGATAGCCACCTTGGTTCTATGAACGAGGGGATCCTTCGCCACGTTCCCTTCTAAGGGGTAAGGTCCGTGTGGCTCAGGAATAAGAATCCTTACGCGTTGGTTTCCTCGACGGGAAGCAGTTTCTCGACCTGGGGTGCTTCCTCATCCTTCTGGAACAGGGCTTCGATGTCCTTCTGGAGTTCGGGTGAGCCGTTGACCAGGATCTTGGTCCTGAGGAGTCGTTCCCCGATCAGCAGCACGGCCTCGCGTTTGCCGGTGTGGTGCTCCAGGACGGCGCGTAGGGCCGCATAGTCTTCCTTCGCGAACCAGCGGGGAATCAGCACTTCGTAGTCGCTGCGGTCCTCGGCGGGCTCTTCCTTCTCGCCGTTTTCCGTCGGAGCGGCTTCGGTCGGGACGGGCGTTTGCTTCTCAGCCTCGGCGTCGAAGTCCGTGGACGCGTGGGTGACCTTGTCCTCGGGATCGAAGAAGCCTTCGTTCTTGGCTTTCTCCACCATGGTGGAGAGGTCGAGCAGCGTCAGGCGATCGACGGTGACCTGGAGCGACCCGTTGCGCCGGTCGAGGCGCCCCTCCACCTTCACCAGGGCACTGTCTTTGGGATGGTTGACCATCATCTTGAGCGATTTCGGGAAGATGACCGCGTCCATGGAGCCGGTGGGGTCCTCCATGGTGAAGGCGAGCATGGTCTCCTTCGTCCGTGTGAGCATTTTGCGCATCGTTGTCACGATGCCAATCACTGTCACGCTTGATCCGATATCCTTTTCCTTAAAGTTTCCGACGAGGTTGGCCTTCTTGCCGACGTATTTACGCAGGCCGTCGAGGGGGTGTCCCGAGACGAAGAGCCCCAGGGTGGCGCGTTCCCAGGCGAGGCGCTCCAGGAGCGGGGCGGGGGTACGGGGAGCGAGGCTGAGGGCATAGGACGAGTCGGCTGCTTCGGAGAACAGCCCCATCTGGCCCGATCCCGCCTCGTTCTGCAGCTGCTTGGCGAATTCCCCGATGACGTCCATGTTGCCCAGGACCGTGGCGCGTTCGGCAAAGGCGTCCAACGCCCCGGCCATGGCGAGGGCTTCGAGGGATTTCTTGTTGAGTGCGTTGGCGTCGATGCGCCGGGCGAAGTCCTCGAGTGACGAGAAGGGTTCCGACCCGCGCGCCGCGAGGACGGTTTCGACGGTACTGGTTCCCAACCCCTTGATGGCACCCAACCCGAAGCGGATGCGGCCGTCCGTCACGACGGTGAAGAGGCGCTGGGATTCGTTCACGGAGGGAGGCAGGACCTCGATCCCCATTTCCCGAGCCTCGTTGACCTCGAGCGCTATGCGGTCGGTGTTTTCCGCGTCGGAGGACATGAGCGCGGCCATGAACTCCGTGGGGTAGTGTGCCTTGAGATACGCGGTCTGGTAGGCGATCATGGCATAGCAGGCGGCGTGGGATTTGTTGAAGCCGTAGCGCGCGAAGGGGGGGAAGAGCTCCCAGATCTCACGGGCGACGGGTTCGGGGATACCCTTCGCGATCATGCCCTGCACGAGCTTCTGTTCCTGTTCGTCGAGCAGGGACTTGATCTTCTTACCGATGGCTTTGCGCAGCGTGTCACCCTCCGACAGCGAGAATCCAGCGAGGTGCGTAGCGATCTGCATCATCTGCTCCTGGTAGACGCCGATGCCGTAGGTATTGCCCAGAATGGGTTCGAGGCGTGGGTGCAGGTACTTGATGGTTTCCTTGCCGTGTTTGCGACGGATGAAGCTTGGGATCAGTTCCATCGGACCAGGGCGGTACAGGGCCACCATGGCGACGATGTCCTCGAACTCGGTCGGTTTGAGATCACGCAGGTAGCGCTTCATGCCCGCGGATTCGAATTGGAAGATGCCGGTCGTCTGGCCTTTTTGGAATATGGAGTAGGAGGCGAGGTCGTCGAGGGGGATACTGTTGATGTCGAGGTCCAGGCCATGGCGTTCGCGGATGATGCGCAGGGCCTGTTCGATGACGGTGAGGTTCGTGAGGCCCAGGAAATCCATCTTGAGCAACCCCAGATCCTCCATGGGTTTGGCGGAGAGCTGGGTGATGACGACGCTCTTGTCCTTGGGCGGGTTCTGCAGGGCGGTGAATTTCGACAGCGGGGCGGGGGAGATGACGACCGCACAGGCGTGGACGGAGACGTGGCGCACGACGCCTTCCAGTTTCTTGCCCGTTTCGTAGATACGGGCGTAGGTGGCGTTCTTCTTCAGCGCGTCCTGCAGTTCCGGGGCTTCCTCCAGCGCGACGGCGAGGGTCATGCCGGGACGTTCGGGAATGAGTTTCGCGAAGTCGTTCATTTCCCCGAAGGAGAGGCCGAGCGCCCGACCGACGTCTTTGACCGCCTGGCGGGCGGCCATGGTTCCGAAGGTGCAGATCTGCGCGACGCGGTCCTCGCCGTACTTCTCCCGGACGTAGTTGATCACCTCGTCGCGGCGCGTGTCAGCGAAGTCGAGGTCGATATCCGGCATGGAGATACGCGCGGGATTGAGGAAGCGTTCGAACAGCAGCCCGTACTTCATGGGGTCCAGGTTCGTGATGCCCAGGCAATAGGAGACGAGCGATCCGGCAGCACTACCACGGCCGGGTCCGACGAAGATGCCATGGTCCTTGGCCCAGTTCACGAAGTCCTGCACGATCATGAAATACCCCTCGAACTCCATCTGGTGGATGACCATCAGTTCGTATTCCAAGCGCTCGACGAGGGTGAGTTCCGAAGCGCTCAGGCGGTCCAGGAGTTTTACTTTCTCTGGAGTGCAGCCCGCACGGAAGCGCTCGACGAAGACGGTGCCCGTGATTTCCTCGATCTTCTCGCCCTCCGTGAAGCGGTAGTCGGGGATCTGCCGCAGGGTGGCCACGTCTTCTTCCGACAGCTGGAAGGGATAGCGCTTCTGCACCCCGAAGTAGCACAGGCGGCGCAGCTCGTCCTGGACGGTGGTGTCGGAGGGAACCTCGAAGGCGGGGATGAGGTTCTTGCCCGTCTGGATATCGACCTTGCACATCTCGTTGATGAGCAGGGTGTTACTGAGCGCATCCAGGTTCTCCGGGAAGAAGGCCTTCATCGTATCGAAGGATTTGAGCGAGCAGTCGGCCTCCTTCATGCTGAAGCGGTTCTCGTCCGAGAGCTTCGCGTCGGTCTGGATGCAGAGCATGATCTCCTGCGCCTCCTGGTCCTCCAGGGACACGTAGTGCGCGTCGCTGGTGGCCACGAGGGGGACGCTGAGCGACTTGGAAAGCTCGATGAGCTTCGCGTTGAGTGTCACCTGGTCGGGGTGCTTGTGGGGCTGGATCTCCAGGAAATAGTTCTCCGACCCGAAGAGCTGCTGGTGCTTACGAATCACGAGCACAGCCTCCTCCTCATCGCGGCCGCGCAGGACCGCGTTGGCGAGCTCGGAACCAAGACAGGCCGAAAGCGCGATGATGTCCGACCCGTACTGTTGCAGCAGCTCCCAGTCCATGCGGGGCTTGTAGTACATGCCTTCCATGAAGGAATGCGTGACGAGCTGGATGAGGTTCTCGTATCCGCGGTTATTCTTCGCCAGGAGGACCAGGTGGTAGTAGCGCTTGTTCTCCGAGACGTTCGTGCGGTCGAAGCGGCTGGTGGGCGTCATGTAGGCCTCAACGCCGATGATCGGGTTGATGCCGTTCTTCTTGGCGTATTGGTAGAACTCCACGGCCCCGTGCAGGTTGCCGTGGTCGGTGAGCGCGAGGCCGGGACCGCCCTGTTCGACGGCTTTCTTCACGTAGT
>CAYOUH010000051.1:0-501 GCA_964407085.1 uncultured Candidatus Peribacteria bacterium
ACGAACGTCTTGTCGTGGTCCGGTCCGGATTCCGATGAGACCACGTAGTGCGGCGTTACCTTCATCTGGCCCTGGGTGAATTACTGGAAGGCGGACTTCGGATCGATGTGCAGGCTGCCGGAGAGGATGGTGGTGAGCGTGGGGAAGAGGTGCTTAGCGAGAAACGTCTTGCATGCTTCGTATCCGCGATCCAGGTACAAGGCACCGAGTAGCGCCTCGAAGGCGTTCGCCAACAGGTAGTCCTTCTCCCGTCCGCCGGAGGATTCCTCCCCCCGGCTTAGCTGTAGGTGCTTGCCGAGTCCCAGCGTCTTGGCTATTGCGGCCAGGTTTTCCTTCCGTACCATCGCGGAACGGAGGCTCGTGAGCTCCCCCTCGGGCCGCTCGGGGAAGGAATGGAACAGATACTCCGTGGTGGCCAATTCCAATACCGCATCGCCCAAGTATTCCAGGCGTTCGTTGTTCTCCTTGGCAGCCTTGCTTTCGTTCACGAACGAGCGGTGC
>CAYOUH010000051.1:511-6444 GCA_964407085.1 uncultured Candidatus Peribacteria bacterium
CGCAGGGCGTCATGAGCAGGTTCACGTCCTTGAACTTCAGGCCGAGTTCCTTTTCGAGCGGAGTCATGGCTCAGGCGGTTACGGGTACGCGGTTCGCGTTCTTCAGGCCGTTGAGCACCCCGTTGACGAACTTCGGTCCGTTGTCCGCGCCGTACTTCTTGGCGAGTTCGACACACTCGTTGATGATGACCGCCGGAGGCGTGTCCTTTTCGCTGAGCATCTCATACGTTCCGACGTAGAGGATGGCGCGGTCCATGGCGTTGATCTTCCCGATCGGCCATTCGGGGGCCTGTTTGGAAATAGCATCCTGCAGGGCAGGAAGCGTCTTGGCGATCCCGCGTACGAGGTGCCGGCAGAAGGCCGTCTCCTCACCCATCTCGGGATAGAACTCGGCGATGACGGAGGTCAGCGTCGCGTCCAACTCGGTCGGCAGGGGCATATCGCGGCTCTCACAGGCAAAAAGCGCCTGTACTACGATTTCACGGCACAGGTGGCGGGAGAGGGGCATGGGAACGGGATGTCAAAATCGGGATCGGATGGCGAAGGGTTCCTTCGCTTCGCTCAGGACGTAGGATCTTCGGACTCGAACTTCGCTACACTTGTTCTCGTTTCGAATGCACCTACGCCTTGATCGTGCGGACCGGAGCCTTATCGCCCTTCATGCGGATGACTTGGCGACCGTTGTACTTGCCGCAGGTGGGGCAGGCGTTGTGGCTCATGTGCTTGGCACCGCAGTCCTGGCAAGTGGACAACTGCACGCCCTCGGAGAGCTGTGTCCTGACCTTGGCCTGAAATGCTCCGTAGCGCTTCTTGCTACGCGATGGGGACTGTTTTTGCTTCGGTACAGGATGCTTCATGGGAGTGCGGAGGGCTGGGGACTATTAATCTGGTAGCTGGGGCATTCTACGATATTGTCACGGGAAGGCAAGGTTACTGCTGCACGCGCTCGACATACTCGTATTCCTCGGTGTTCACCCGCACGACGTCGTCGTTCTCGATGAAGAACGGGACCTGGATGGTGAGGCCGGTTTCGAGCGTGGCGGGCTTTGTGCCGCCGGAGGCCGTGTCGCCCTTCACTCCCGGGGGCGTGTCGACGACCTTCAGGTCGACCTTGTAGGGGAGTTGGAGCGAGATGGGCTTCTCCTCGTAGAATGAGACGTAGACTTCGTTACCCTCGAGCATGAACTGGAGCTGGTCCTCGATCGTCTCGAGGGGAATGGTGAACTGGTCGTAGCTCTCCAGATCCATGAAAGATCCCGCATCGGCGTCTTTGTACAGGTACTGGCACTTACGGCCCTCGACCTCGACGAGCTCAAAGGATTCGCCGGCGGTGAACGTCTTGGGGATCACCGCGCCGTTGATCAGGTTGCGCAGTTTGGTCTTCATGACCGGCTTGCGCTGCTGTTTGCGCAGGAACTGCGTCCAAAGGATGGCGTGGGGGTCGGTTCCGATCTTCACGATGCGGCCTACCTTCAAGTCTGTTATTGATTCTGCCATGGGTATCCTGGGAAAGGGCGTAGGAAAGAGCGATCCGATGATCATCGGATCGCTGCCAGTATAGCCATGGATCGGTTCGAGGCAAGGCTAAGGCTTCTGATGGCCCAAAGCTTCCATCACCCGGTCGATGTGACCACGCTCATGATCGGCGGTGTCGTCGAGTTCAATGTAGACGGTCCATTGCCGGTTTTTGCGAAACACCCCGTTTGCTTCTTCAAAAGCCTCGTTAGGGAGCTTCTCCGCCTGTGTAACCGCGTATTCTCCGGATGCGCGAAGCTGGTCGATCAATTCGGACGATGATCCGCCGCCGTATTTCCTCAGGAAGATCGCATTGATCTCCGACCAATCATCCCCCGTGTCGTACGCGTCGTAGCTCGGGGGCAGGCCGTTTGCCAATTCCCCCATGGCCCGTGCACTCTCGTAGCTCCATCCAATGAGGTGTGCCACAACCTGGTGCAGATGCCAGGTACCGAGCATGTACCGTTCCCAGTCCGTTTCCGTGAGACTAGCCAAAAATTCCAAGCTCCGTTTCCGGTTGGCCTGGAATTTGGCGATGACAAGTTCCTTGGCTGCAGTTCCCATTCCAGGTGGTGAGCAAGATTCCTGTCGGCATTCATCCCCAACGAAGGCAGGGGTAGGGATGACCATGCGATTTAGGCAGGCATCTCTATGCCGCCCATATCGTCCCCGGACGGACCATAGATCGACGGGACTTTCGAGCCCATGGGGCGCAGGTAGGTCGAAAGCTGGCCACGATGATGAACTGCGTCGAGCAGGAGGCCCCAGCACATGCCCCCCCGTGTGGATTCCCACATCTTCTTTCCATTCATCAGCATGACCGCAGGAAGCTCCCAGGTGGCATCGTCGGTTTCCTCGGCGATCTTGGCGGCTTTGGCGTAGTAGTCATGCAGCATCTGCGCTGCCATGTTCACATCCGTCGGCTTCTCGAACGGAGATGCGTTTTCTCCTCCCAATTCGCCCTTCTCCAGCACGTCCACAAAAGCGGCGGCGGAGTGCGCGAGCATGACCGCCATCTGCATGGCGGTCTTCCCCTTCGGATCATCAGGATGCTTCCATTCGGGGTTGGTAATGGCCTTGATGACATTCTCAAATGCCCTGGATTCGGACGCCATGGTTTTGGCGAAGGCGATACGGTCGTTCATGGGGGAATGGGGGTAGGAAAAATGAGACCCGACTATACTTGGCATCGCTTTTTTCTCCAAGGGGATGATCACCTTTCCACCACGTGGTGATGGAGGATCGAGAGCGGGAAGCGTGTTCCGGAGAGATAATCTTTTACGATATCCTTAATGTCCACGTCCCGAAGTGTCGTGGAATCCATGGCATCAATTTCCTCGGGAGTGAACCAGGCAATACCACTACTGTCTTTCGCTCCTGGTCCATCTCCATATTTTCCCAGGAAAACGATCTTTACCCCGTGCATGTTCCCTTCGGGTGGGAGGGGTTGATCGGGTCGTGCCAGGGAATATATCCCTAGAATGCTTTCCGGGACGAACATTCCTCCGGCTTCCTCCTCGACTTCCCTGATGATCGTTTCGTACGGATTTTCATTGAGGTCCACCGTTCCGGCCGGGTGGGTCCATTGTCCGTGCCATGGGCGCTGTGGACGGTCTTCCTGAATGAGGAGGAATTTCCCATCCCGTTCGATCAATGCCGCGACTGCCGGGTAAGGGTGGGTGAAGACCTTGGCCATACGATGAGGGGGTTATCCGATACGATTTTTCTTACAAAACAGCACTTTATTCCCGTCCGGGTCGAGGATGGCGAACTCCAATGCCCAGTCACGATCGCGCAGAGGGTGGGAGATGGCGATGCCCTTCTCCTTGAACGCTTCCTCCAGCCCGGCAGGATCCGGAATGGAGATGAAGACGGTCTGGTGGCCGGGGACCTCGCGCTCCTCCGTCGGGACCTTGATTCCCAGACGCACGCCATTGGCGAACGTGAAGGATGCGAAGCGGTTCGGTTGGGCATACTCCAGATCGAAGCCGAGCTCGTCGCGGTAAAAGGCAACGATGCGGTCGAGGTCGCGGGTGAAGAAGATGGCGGAGTCGAAGATCATAGGGATGATGTACTATTTTTCATACGCTCCAGTCAGATTGTACCGATATGTCATCAGGAAAAGCTCGCCCAGTACCGAGCGTCTAATGAAGGATAGGTATTCAGGTCGGACCTGCAAATCCAGTCCATGTGCCACTAATCGGTCGTTTATGGCACTCTGTGCGGACTCATCTCCTTCCATGTCGTGGCAAATGACCGCTGGCTGCACTCCGCGTCGCGAGGATTGCATAGTGGCAATCCTGTCTGCCATGACGGAAGCGCAAGGATGCTGGCGCAATTCCTTGGCGATCCCATGACACCATCCCGGCTGACGTTCGCTCGCGAGAAGTGCCTTTTCCTGGGTTGTCCCGTCTTTGAGATCCATGAGTGTCATCTGTCGCATCATGGACAACGAAGTTTTCGCGTATGCCAATGCCCGTTCGTTGGGGTCGTTTTGGAGGAGATCACGCACGGTGGAGCGTAGCCGGCGTGTAAGCGTTTGCTCCATTCCATGTCCCGTTCGCGCTTCCAGCACTAGGGCGGATATGAAGACATTCACCGCATACGCTATGAAGTCCTCGCGCACCTGCGTGTCGAAGTTGTCCCCATCCCCACCCGTCCGTTCCGTGGGCGCCGCAACTAGCATGTTCCTGACTGCGTCCGAGATATCCCCACTGCTTTCGCTTATCGCGTTGATCGCCCTGTGTGAACAATCACGGATGCTCCAGTCCGGATGGCGAATGGTCACGTCTGTAATTGTTTCCCCGAACTGCGACCGGATGGTATTCAGAGCGTCTTCGAAATGTGCCAGCATTACCGTGTTCGCTCGGCGTTCCGCTTGCGTCCAGGTTCCCAATCTCGCGGTCGAATCCCGGAGGTAATCCTTCCGTTCACGCTTCAGCCGGTACTCGTCCCTTTCCCGGCTGACTTGGGAGACGATCGCGTTCAGTCCCTTCATGAGGGTTCCCTTTTCCATGGCGGATTCATTCGATCTCGATACTCACCGGACAATGGTCACTGCCCATCACGTCAGCATGGATGGAGGCTTTCTTGACCCTGCTCTCCAAACTTTCGGACACCAGGAAGTAGTCGATGCGCCATCCGACATTGCGTTCCCGCGCCTTGGCCCACTGCGTCCACCAGGTGTAGTGTCCGTTGCCCTGCGTGAACATGCGGAAGGTGTCGACGAAGCCGGCTTTCAAAAAGTTCCCGAAGCCCTCGCGCTCCTCGTCGGTGAAGCCGTGCTCGCCGATGTTCGGTTTCGGGTTCGCCAGGTCGTCCTCCGTGTGCGCGACGTTCAGGTCTCCGCAGAAGATCACCGGCTTGGTCTTCTCGAGCAGCTTCACGTATTCGAGGAAGGCGGGATCCCAGTGCTTGTGCCGCAGAGGCAGGCGCTCCAGGTCGCCCTTCGAATTGGGCGTATAGACGGTGACGACATGGAAGTCGGGGAACTCGGCGGCGATCACGCGGCCCTCTTCATTCGTTTTGCCAAACCCGTCATCGAGCTCGTATTTCTCCGCGATCCCAGGCGGAAAGTTTAACGCAACGGAGATGGGCTGGGTTTTGCTAAAGATCGCCGTTCCGCTGTAGCCCTTCTTCGCTGCACTGTTATAAAACTCGACGTACTGCGGCAGGTCGACAGGCGACTGGTGCTGCTCGGCCTTGGTTTCCTGCAGGCAGAGGATATCGGGGTCGAGCTGCTCGATGGCTTTCTGGAACAATCCTTTGGTCCAGACCGCGCGGATGCCGTTCACGTTCCAGGAGACGAGTTTCATGACAAATGCCTGATGGCTAATTCCTAATGACCACTATTCGGGGTCAGTGTAGCAACATCGACAGTCCGATCGCAACGAAGACGAGTCCCGATGCTATCGTAATGCGTCGCTGCCCCACGTATCTGGCGAGGATATGACCGAACGCTACGGCCAGCGCGGAGAGTAACGCAAGCGCTGAGATCACTCCGAGGAAGACGGGGACGGTGGGGAATTCCACGGCGAATCCCGCACTGGCGAGTTGCGTCTTGTCGCCCCATTCCGCCACTGCGATGGGGGACAGTCCGGCCAGGAAAGGATTGGTTTTCGCGGCGGTGTGCTCATCGTCGGCGTCCGCCTTTTTGAGCAGCGAGAGGATGCCCAGGACCACGAACAATCCTCCGGTGGCAGTTCGGACGAGGGTGGGGGAGAAGGATGACAACACGGCTCCGCCGAACAGGATTGCTAACCCGTCGACGAGCATGAACCCACAGACGGTCCCGAGGAAGAGTGGGCCTTTGTGCCGCGTGCGGGCAGCGAGAGCGATGATCCCGATCTGGCTCTTGTCACCGAGCTCTGCCAGGAGGGTCGTTAGGAAGGGGATGAGAAAGGACATACAAAAGGGGC
>CAYOUH010000051.1:6454-6979 GCA_964407085.1 uncultured Candidatus Peribacteria bacterium
AAGCACGGGGGAGGGGAGTTTCCAATCTTCCGTCATTCCGAGCTTGCGAGGAATCTCAAAGGCGTACGATCTGTGGTGGGGCTAGTCACCCCGTATGGCGATTCCTGAATCGAGTTCAGGACAGGCTCCTGGCCATGCTCAGGATGACGGATTGGGTACGGGTTTATCGTGATCGTGAAAGTGGGTATATTGGCTGCGTGATAATCAATCATTTCATGGCCAAGGGAGCGACCAAATCGAAGGCAAGTGAAAGCAACGAGCCGATCGTTCCGGCAGACCTACAGAAGATGCTTGACTCCGATGCCGAGGCGATGGCGCTATGGCGGGACACTACGCCGCTCGCACGGCGGGACTGGATCGGCTGGATCATCACGGCCAAGCAGGAGGAGACGCGTGCCCGGCGGATCGAGCAGACTGCTTCGAAGCTGAAGGCAGGGAAGCGCCGTCCGTGCTGCTATGCGGTGGTGCCCATGAATTTGTATAAAGCGCTCGGGATGGATCCGAAGGCGAAAGCGGCGTGGAGTG
>CAYOUH010000052.1:0-5054 GCA_964407085.1 uncultured Candidatus Peribacteria bacterium
GTAGGGGAAACGCACGTCGCTGATCGGCCACAGGAACGGGGTGGCGAAGAATCCGAGGCGGTGGGTGGGGATGTCGAGCAGGATGTGGAACGGCCAGCCCAGCAGGCTGTAGGGGAGGATGTCTTTCCACGAAGCGCTGGGCTTCACGATCTTACGTATAGCGAGGACGGCGATGAACACGGCGGCGAATGTCACGAAGCTATGACTGATCTGGTACAGGTCCCACGCCAGGTCCAGCTGCCAGGACTGGCGGGCGATCGAGAGGCTCCCATTCATCTGGTACGCGGTCCAGAACCCGACGACCATCGCGGGGACAAAGGCGAAAAGGTCTGGGAAGACACCCCACCACGCGCTCCAGCCCACACTGACGCGCGGCTGCTTGTCCTTCGCGACGCGCCCGAGCGCGCCCGACCAGAGCATGTGGGAAAAGATATCCATTGCGGGGTGAAAATTGGGGAGAATCCTCGTTCCTAGCCGCCTCCAGTGGAGACGGACAGGGGGAGGGCTCTAGACGAACTTGAGCACCAGGGAGACGACCAGGCCGTAGATGGCCAGGGCTTCGGCGAAGGCCAAGCCCAGGATCATCGAACCCTGGACGCTTCCGGCGGCCTCGGGGTTGCGCCCGATGGCGTTCATGGCGGAGGAGGCGATCCAACCGATCGCGATGGCGGGGCCGACGGCGGCAGCGGCCATGACGACCATGATGGCTGATTCGGTGTTCATAAGAAGTGGTGAAGGATAAAGGATGTAAGGTGCGTGACGGTAGGGGGCGGATTCAGTGTGCCTCTGCGTGGCTCAGGTGGCTCTTCAGGAATACCATCGACAGCATGGCAAACACTAATGCCTGGACCATGCCCGCGAAGAGCTCGATGGCGATGAAGGGGATCGGACCGGCGAAGGGCAAGAGACTGGAGATGACGATGAGCAGAACGTCCCCTGCGAAGATGTTTCCGAAGAGACGGAAGGCGAAAGAGAAGATCTTCACGACCTCGCTGACGATTTCCAGCAGTCCCACGGCGAACATGATGGGGCTCGAGAAGTTCAGGTATTTCCCGAGATAGGATTTGAACCCGACCGTCCGTACGGCCACGACCTGGATGAACGCGACGGAGATCAACGCGATGGCCAACGTCATGTTCAGGTCCGAGTTGGCGCTGCGGAAGAGGGGGATGAAGACCAGTCCCTCATGACCGGTCTTGGCGCCTTCGGAGGCATGCTCGTCGTCCACTGCCTGCGGGGCATCCGCATGCTCATTGGCGGCGGGCTTCACGTTCTCATGCGGGACCTCGGCTGCCTTCGTCTCGGCGTGGGCCTCCTGCACCAGTGCCGCATGCCCACCGTCTGCGGATTCCTCCACATGGTGCTCGGCCCAGATGCCGACCGAACCGACGATGGGGGTGATGCCGAACCAGTTGTTCACGAGGATGAAGAGCAGGAAGGTCGCGATGATGGGAAAGATCTTCTTCCCGACATCCTTGCCCACGGTGGTTTGGACGAGATCGAGTAGCCCTTCGATCACCATTTCCACGAAGTTATAGAACCTGCTCGAGAGGTCGTTCTTCTTGCGCGAAATGAATCCGGCGAAGACCATGAAGAGGATCACTACCAGCGTCGAGGCTAGGATCGTGTTGGTGATCGGCGTGTTCCCGATGTGTCCGATGGGCTCGGCTTTCAGCGATATCACCGGAGCCTGGTCCCAGGACGGCGCCAACTGTGCCGTCGTCACCCCCGCCGCGATGAGCAGGGCGAAGAAGGCGATAGTTCCTAATTTTCCACTGAGTAGTCTTTTCATCAAAGTAATATCTTACGGGTAGGCAGCGGGGATCCGACCTTCGACGCACGCGGGAAAATTCACTCTCGCCGGAGCACGTCGGAAATCACCCTATAAAGCATAAGGCTGGAAAAAGCAAGGGCTACGAAAAAGGAAGCCAGGATGAAAGCGGGCAAAGTGCCAATCTTTTTATCGATGAAAACTCCAAGCGGAATGAGTAAAACCAGGGGAATCGACAAGATGAGGCCAAAGGTGACTCCGAGGGACGCGTAGTCCGTCCAGTGCAGGTTTTCCTTCTCCTTGATGTGCTTCAGGTGGCGAAACAGCATGGGGTCGGGTGGGTTGTGGGATGGATCGCAGCGCGCTACAATCGCGACGGACTTATACACTAAACTCCCGTTCCCATGAAGAAAAATTCAGGCAAAAGCCTCCTATCAGGATTGCTGTTCGGTGCCCTAGTGGGTACGGCGTACAGCATGATGTTCGCCCAAAAGAAGGGCTCGACGCTGCGCAAGGAGCTCAAGGACAAGTCCGCCAACCCTAAGCAAGTCGTCGATGCCGTGGTCTCCGAATACGGTAAGGCGGGCAAGGAAACGGGCAAGGTCGTGCGTGAGTTCCTCGCCTCCGAGCAGGCCAAGGAAGTGATCGGGGAATTCAAGTCGTCCCTCGGCCCGCTGCTCTCACGGCTCCAGGAGCAGGGCGATGTCCTCACCGGCACCGTCCAGGAATTCCTCGCCAAAGGACAAGGGGTATTCGAAGCCGCGGTAAAGATGCGCAAGGCCAAGAAGGCTCCGGCCAAGGCTTCCTCCAAGCCCAAGGCTGCACCCCGCCGCAAGCCGTCTTCCAAGTAGGCTTACTCCCTTCTTCGTGCCGACCTACGCCGCCATCGCCGTGCTTTCGGTAGGGGCTACCCTGCTTTCGTGTTGGGTGGTGCTGCGGCTGTTCCCTCGCTTGGGACTCATGGATCGCCCGCACCTTTATGGCCATGATCGCTCCCCTGTTCCCTATTCCGCAGGCATCCTTTTCGTAGTGGTGCTGGCTCTGGTTATCACTTTTTTCCTTCCCGATCAGGCCAAAGCCTGGCTGCTACTTGCCGCTGCCACGGTGGTTTCCATCGTCAGTCTGGTCGACGACCGCATCGGTATCCATCCCTTCATTCGCCTGTGTGTGCAGGGGGTGACGGCGCTGGTCCTCTTTTTCTCTGGATTCCGGGTAGCGACACTCACGCATCCCTTCACTGGAGGGACGTTGGAACTCGGGCTCGTGCCGGTCAATGTGGAGATCGGAGGATATGTCTTGGTCTTTTCCCTCGTTTCTCTGGCCATCACTATCGCCTGGATCGTGATCTTCATGAATACCCTCAACTGGCTCGACGGTGTCCCGGGCATGGTTAGCGGGATATCCACCGTGGCCTTCTTCACGATCTTCCTCCTCAGTCTCGGACTTTCCCTGCGAACGGGAGCGGGCGTAGGCGCGGACGAGATCGCCAATGCGCGCCTGGTAGCCCAGCTGGCGCTTGCCGGCGCAGCGATGACGGGCGTATTCCTCGCGTTCGATCTCCCCCCGCCGCGCATGCTGATGGGGGATGCGGGTACCATGGTCCTGGGCCTCCTCATTGCCTCTATGGCCATCTATGCGGGCAGCAAGGTGGCGACCACCTTCCTGGTGCTCGGGTTTCCGATCATGGACGCGGTCTTCGTGGTGATCCGTCGCGTGTGGAACGGCCAATCCCCCATGCGTGGGGATCGCAACCATTTCCACCACCGCCTCCTGCGCATAGGATTGAGCGAACGACGCGCCGTGTTAGTCATGTGTGGGATATGCGCGCTCTTCGGCAGCTTCGCGCTGCTGGTAGGATCCATCGGCAAAGTAGCCATGATCTCGGTCCTCATCCTGCTCTCCATCCTCATCGAATGGTGGGTGTGGCAGAGGGAACGAGCTCTGACAAAGGAGATGACTGCCTGGGGCTAATGTTTGCAAAAAAGAGAAAATATTCTATAATAGGAAAGAACGTACTTTTACAAATACACATACCATTCCTATGGCTCACACGGGAAAAGTCGGCGCCCACCACGCCCTGATGGGGATCACGCTGGTTATTTTCGGAGTCGGTGCCAGTACCTTCGGACCGAAACTGATGACGAATGCCGCCACAGACAGTGCTAATGCCAAGCAGCGCGACGCCCTCGTGGTGCTGTGTAAAGATAAGTACGTCGAGAAACTGACCTCCGCCATCTCGGCTGCCACCTCCCAGCCCGGCGTGCGCCGCGCTCTGGAAGGGTATTGGAAGGAAGTGAACCAGTGCGTAGTCCGCGAGACGAAGAATGTCCGGACGGGAAGTGGAACGGATATGAAAAAGGACCGCAAGGAGGAGTAAGGGAAGAAAGGATTCTCCAAGGTTTCCCCCATCAATAGCGTAGTGGTGAAATACGGACCCACGAATTTCTACTGGATGGGATCCTCGGATCCGAGATACTTCCAATACTTCGTCGAACTCTACGATGGGGAAAGGGTTCTCCATAAGGGAGTGGTTACGAAGGGTGAAAATGGGAAGTTCATGCTTTCGATCGACCTGTCGACCGTGGCCGGGATCGAAAAAGGGAAGAAATACTCGTGGCAGGTATTCGCCAATGATGGTAATAGCCAAGACATCGCGGACAAGGGCGAAAAGACATACTTCCTGGTAGGAGACAGCTCAACCGCCACGGGCACCATGCTCAAGCCGAGGTCCGCCGCTCCCTCGGAGGAATTCAAGCCCAAGGAGGAGTTCAAGTTCCGCAACTCCGCCACCCCCAAGCCCGGGGAAACGCCCAAGCCCAAGCCGACGCATAACGGAGAGGACGAGATCTGATCCGTGTACGGGAAAACGAAAAGGCGCCCCGCGGGGCGCCTTTTTTGGCTTCATCACCAGCTCCCACCCCCACCTCCGCCGAATCCTCCACCCGAGAATCCTCCCCCTCCGAATCCGCTTGATCCCGATCCCGCGCCACCAGAGGGCGTAGCCGGGAGGGACGCTTCTGCGGCATGCGCGAAGGAGTTAAGTGACCCCATCATGTAGGCCAGGTGGAAATTCCCCGGCGTGCTGCTCTGGTACCAGCTCGGGGGTTCGTGGTAGATGTCCTCGAATTCCTTGGCCCAGGCTTCCTCCACCTTCAGCGCCATGGCGTAGGGCAGGAGCTTCTCGAACGTTTCAGGCTTCTTCGCCGGGGCGTTGTGGAAATCAATCTGCTTCTTCTCCGCGCGCTGCAGATAGAGCTTGAGCCCGGCAATATGCACCTTGGCC
>CAYOUH010000052.1:5064-6610 GCA_964407085.1 uncultured Candidatus Peribacteria bacterium
CGCTGCGGCATGCGTGCGGCGAAGATGGCGAGGATGACGCCGCACAGTCCGATGCCAAATCCGAGGATCACGTTCTGCGTCAGGATCCCTAGGAAGACCCCGGCCACGATAAGTCCCATCGCCCCGCCGTAGTACGCGTTACGCACCGAACGGGGGTTGCGCAGGAAATAACCGCCCTTCGTGATGCTGGAGAAGATTTCCCCCCGGATGCGCTCGTAGGTCTTGGCGAACTTCGTTTTCAGTTCGGATAGCTTCTTCTCATCTCCCTCGTCGAAGATCCCATCCATGAGGGTCGTTTCGAATGGCCTGAGGTTCCCATCCGGCTGCTTCAACCGCGTGAAAACGTAGTCCTTACTCTTGAGTACGAGCAGCTTGGTGTCCTCCACTTCCCGCACCTTCAGGTACCCGCGCACGGCGAGGTCGATCAATGTTGCAGAGATATCATGCCGGTCGGCATCCTCGTCCCACACCACCCCGACCTCCGCGGGCGAGAGCTGGTCGGGCGCATCGTACATGGGAGCTACGTGGCGTCCTGTCTCGGGATCGCGTCCCTTCTCGTTCCAGAGCCAGGCCATGGTGGCCAGAGCGATGAGCGGTAGGATCAGCGGCCAGTATTTTCCTGCCCACCGCAGCCACCGCTCCGTTTCCGTCATCGGAATGATGGTCCCCTTCGCTACGGCGGCCACGATCGTCAGACCTTCACCTGGTACTAAAGCGGGGATCAGGGGAGTGCCCTCCATCACATCCACCTCCGTATTCGGGTTACGCACCGCATAGCGGACGGCTCCCCCGATGGTATCGACGCTGCAGCGGGTCGAGTCCGTGCTGCCGCGAGCTCCCACGTAGCAAGCTGCCTTCGTCGCTGTACTCGGAAAGACCACCTCGGCCGATGCCGCCATGATCGGCACGCCCCATCCGTCCCCCGTAGCGTTCCAGTACAGTTCGTCGTGGTCGTCGAAGAACAGGATCGCCTCCTTGGCACGGTAGGCGATCTCGTAGTCGTGCTTCCCAGTCAGGTACTTGTCCGCATCACCGATCTTCACACGGATGAATCCTCCCTGTTTGGACACGTCATATGTCAGCGGCTTTCCTCCTGCGTCCGTCAGGGAGAGGACCTCGATGTCCAGCTCGCCTCCCTCGTAGACATAGGGGATGTCACGGTAGATGCCACGTCGCTGCTCGTCCTCGAAATCGTAACGGATACTCTCCTCTACCTGGATGCTGCGGTCTGCCCCGACGGCGATGCGCACATCGAAGGAATCGATCTTCTCCGCATGGCCGATGCTTGGGAGAGCGAAGAGAACGAGGCCGGAGAGGGAAAGGAGGATTTTGCGCATACCTTGAAAATACGCCTCTAGTCTAGAGTCCTGGAATAAGTCCACAAGGCATTTAACGCAAGACTTTACCTACCGCGCCGCGGGTGTCTCGTATAAAATCGAAAATTCCGATTTGAGGAAAGGGCCTGTTGTTGATGTCGGGATAGTTTGCCAATCGCAGGTAATAAGATAGCGCCTGCTCTAACGAGGGCTCAATTACATCCCGATCC
>CAYOUH010000053.1:0-1521 GCA_964407085.1 uncultured Candidatus Peribacteria bacterium
AGTGACATCCTGCTCGGCGGCTCTGACGCAGACGACCTGGCAGGCGGAATGGGGCGAGATCTCCTCATTGGCGGTCTCGGACAAGACCAGCTCTTTGGAGAGGACGGCGAAGATCTCCTGATCGGCGGATGGGTGAGTGCGGATACGGTTTCGCCGAACATCGCCGCCGGACGGACCCACGTTTCCTTTTCACCCATATGCCGGTATGTCACCATCTCTTCCAGTGTCTCGGAGTGCTTCGCCACGCCCAGGACCTGGTAGTAACCTCCCTTGAAATGACGGTAGATTCCCGGGAGGATCATGCGAATTTCCATTTGAGGTACCGCAAAAGGACCAACGCGCTGCGTTCTTCCCCGATCCGTCCATCCAGGCACATCGCTTCGGCCTCCGCCCGTGAGATCCACGTAGGCACGATTTCCTCTCCCGTCTCCAGGGCCTGCCCACCTTCCGCCAACGTGAACTCGTCCACCACGAAATAGTAAAGGTCCCAATCCACTGTCGCTCCGCAGGGAGAACGGTGCAGGAATCGCAAGGAAAGGGGAGTAAGACCGGTCTCTTCCGTCAATTCCTTGCGGGCGGCCCTTTCTGCTATGGGCATGATGTCTGTCCCGTCGGCCAAAGCGGTTTCGAATTCGGTGAGGGAATCGAATACCTTGCCTCCCGGCAATCGGAAATCCTGCCCGCCCTGCTCCGGGCGGAATTCGCGCGTGATGAGCAACTGGTCGTCCGACGGGACGATAATGCGCACTCCGGGAGCACGCTGGGCACGTTCGAAAGTTTTCACCTCATCACCAAATCGGTGTTCCTCTTCCACGATGCGGAAGATTCGGCCCTCATACCTGGTTGTTTTTCCGTTTCCAGGCATGGCGGAAAAAGGGTCAGGCCTTGGCTTTCTTCTTGGCCGGGGATTTCTTCGTTACCGTCTTCTTCTTGGCCGGAGCCTTGATCTTCGACGTCTTCTTCGCGGTAAAGGTCTTTTTCTTGGAGGTCGGAGCCTTGTTTCCCAAGAGCTCCACCGCCTCTTCCAGGGTCACGCTATCCAGATCCGTGCCTTTCTTGAGCGACGCGAACGTTCGTCCCATGGCGACATAGTACCCGAAGCGCCCCTTCTTGATCTCGATCGGCTGCTTGCTCGTGGGATGCTCACCCAATTCGCGCACCGGACCCGACTTGGCAGCCTTGGCATCGACGAGCTCGGCAGCCTCCTCGGCGCCGAGAGAGAGAAGTTCCTCCAGGGTACGGACGGAGGCGTACGTCTTGTCGTGCTGCACGTACGGACCGAAGCGGCCGATGTTGATCTTCAGTTCCTGTCCCGTCGTCGGATGCTTGCCAATGACCTTCGGCATCGCAACGAGCTGCAGGGCCAGGTCCAGGTCGACGCTCAGGGGATCGGTACCCCTCGGGATCGCGACGCGCTTGGGCTTCTCGCCGTCACCCAGTTGGGTGTAGAACCCGTAGGGGCCCTTCTTCACGAACACGGGTTCTCCCGTCGCGGGATCCTTCCCTAGGCTCTCGCCGCCA
>CAYOUH010000053.1:1531-6454 GCA_964407085.1 uncultured Candidatus Peribacteria bacterium
TCGACACGCTCTTCTTTTCTTCGGACGGTGGCTCTTCCACGTACGGGCCGAACCGTCCCACCCGAACCAGGTAGGGGTCCCATTTGGGCGACGTTACCGTGGAAACTTCCTTGGGATCAATGCTCTCCATGCCCTCCTCGACCTTCTTTTCCAGTCCGTTGCCACCTTCGTACAATTCCTTCAGGTAGTTCTTTTCCTTCGATTTCCCTTCCGCGATATCATCCAGTCCCTGTTCCATCTTCGCGGTGAACTGCAGGTCGACGAGGTTGGGAAAGTTGCGCTCCAGTAGCTGGATCACGGCGAACGCGATAAACGTCGGTACGAGTGCGGATGCGTTACGGCGGACATACCCGCGATCCACGATCGTCTCCATGATGCTGGCATACGTCGACGGACGTCCGATGCCTTCGGCTTCGAGCTTCTTGACCAATGACGCTTCGGTGTAGCGCGCCGGGGGAGTGGTCTGATGCTCCTTGCTCTTCAGGTCGTTCAGATCCAGGCTATCACCATTCGTGAGGGACGGCAGCGGGACCTCTTGGTCATCGAGGACCGCGTTCGGGTCGTCCGATCCTTCCGTGTAGGCCATGAGATACCCCGGGAACAAGATACGTTTTCCGCTGGCACGGAACTGCGCCGTGGTACTGCCCGCATCAGCCTCGATCGTGGCAACGGAAAAGGCCATCGCCGCGGGCTTCATCTGGCTGGCAACCGTACGCTTCCAGATCAGATCATAGACCGCACCCTCCGCTCCATCCAGTCCGAGCTCATCGCGTGTGCGCATGGCGCTCCCGGCAGGCCGGATCGCCTCATGGGCCTCCTGGGCGTTCTTCGATTTCGTCGCGTACTGCCGCGGACTAGCGGGCAGATACTCCTGGCCGTACTTATCGACGATCTTGCCTCGAGAGGCGGCGATCGCTTCACCCGAGAGGTTGGTCGAGTCGGTACGCATGTAGGTGATGAGGCCGCGTTCGTACAGCCCCTGCGCGATACGCATCGCCTCCTTGGCGGATAGGCGCAGCTTACGATTCGCCTCCTGCTGCAGCGTAGAGGTGGTGAAAGGCGCGCTGGGGGGGCGTTCTTCCTTCTTCTCTTCTACCACGGGAGCCGAAGCGGAAATTTCTTCCTTCTTCTCTTCCACGTTCGTCACCTTCCAGTCCGCGTTTTCCAATTTCATCCTGAGTTCCTCCGCCTGCTTCGTTCCGAGGATCACGGCACTCGATCCCGCCTTGAGTTTCCCGGTCTGGTCATCGAAATCGCTCCCATTGGCGATGCGCTTGCCATCGACCGTTTGGAGTTCCGCATCGAAAGAGGCCTTGTTCTTGGCCAGCTTCGCCGTCAGGTCCGCGTACGTCGCCGCGTTGAACGCCATCCGCTCACGTTCGCGCATGACCAGCAGCCGCACAGCCACGCGCTGTACCCGACCGGCGGAGAGCTTCGGGGCGACCTTGCGCCACAGTAGGGGAGAGAGGGTGTAGCCTACCAGGCGGTCGAGGATACGGCGCGTTTCCTGGGCATCCACCAGGTGTTCGTCGATCTTTCGGGTGTCCTTCAGAGCTTTGAGGATCGCTTCGGAAGTGATCTCGTGGAACACCATCCGCTCTACGGGAATCTTGGGCTCCAGCACCTGCAACAAATGCCAACCGATGGACTCTCCCTCGCGGTCCTCATCCGTCGCGATATAGAGGCGAGTGGCCCCTTTCAATGCTTTTCTCAATTCCGCGACCGTTTTTTTCTTCTTGTCTGGAACGATGTAGAGCGGCTCGTACCCTTTCTTCACGTTCACTCCCAGCCGCGCCCACTTTTCCTTCCTGAGGTCCGCGGGGATTTCTTCGGCATTGCCCGGCAGGTCACGCACGTGTCCCATCGACGCCATTATCGCGAACTCTTCCCCCAGGAAACGGCGGATGGTTTTGGCTTTGGTAGGGGATTCTACGATGACGAGGCTTTTGCCTGTTTTACTGGGCATGGTCTGTTTGGTTGGCTCCCGGAGTCGGGAAAATCTGGTCGCGAGAATCGGCGTGAAGCCTAGGAGAACGGAAAGGGAAAGTCAAAAGAAGCCTCCGTGCGATTATTGGCTGAGCAGGATCTGCGTGACGATCACCTGCCCATCGGACATTTCCTCCACCCCGATCCCGATCCGGATCAGGTCCCGGTCGAGGAGTGCCGCCCGGTGGGCGGGACTGCGCAGGAGCCCCTGCAGGGCGGCAGTACTGTTATTGTCCACGGCGATGTTCTCGGCTACCGATCCGTACAGCTTGTATTGCACGGCGAAGTCACCGATCGTCTTGCCATCCGGAGTGGTGTGAGAAATGTAGTCCCGGACCACCATGTCATGCGTCCGTTCCTTGGCCAGCGCTGTCGCTCGGTCATCAATCGACAGGGGAGACGCCCCCACGCGCTCGCGGTCACGGTTGATGATCGTCAGCATGGCCGCGATTTCCACGTTCAGGTCCCGGATGCCCTGGCCTTCCGTCCGCACGGCTCGGTCACGTTCGTTCTCCAGCACGGGGAATGTCCCCTCCTCGTATAACGCGGCATTGAACACCGCCTCGTGGTCCAACCCGTTGATCTCGACTACGTAGGTTCCGCGTTCCGTGACGGGAATGCGCAGGTCGAACTTCATGCCCGCAGCGATAGTCTCGCCCGCCGCCATGCTGGTCCTGCCCGTCCGTCCGGAGGGCAGGGTATACCATGCCTCACTGCTGATGGTGCGAACGGCCGTTCCGCTGATCACGATATTCTGCCCGTTATGGAACGGGGTGAACGAATCCAGAATGACATCCCGATGGTTGTAGGTCTGGTATTCGTTCTTGACGGCCTCAACCGTGATAGTAGCGGGGAAACTGAAGGCGCTACTGATCGTCATGGGATTGATCCCGGCCATGGTAGCCCCCTCGATCGTGACGGGGATCTTGCCTCCCACCACCTCGCGGAAGGCCTCGACGGGGATCGACGTGGAATTCGCTCCACTGACGTACAATGATCTCCCACCCATCCGGATGCGGAACAACGCGTTGCCGTTCGCTTCCCAGGAAAGGCGGGCCTGTCCGTCCTGGTAGCCCTGGGAAAAAGACGAGGGAACCTTGTCCGAAGCGTTCATGAGCAACTTCTCGAACACCTTTTGCGGCAGCACGGTGATGGTTTCTTGCCCGACGCCCGTATTTCCGGGCAACAAATTAAGCGTATAGGTTCCCGCCACCGGCGTGTAGAGCTCCATTGTGAATTTCCCATCCACCACTTCCGCCTCGATGGCCTTCTCGTATCCCTTCTCCTTATTTTTGATCAACGCGGTAACCGTCTTCGCCGTTCCGGATACGCGGCCGGTGATAACCTGGATGCCGTTCTCGATGAATGTCGATGCCGCCGGCTTATCCAGGTTCACACCGAACGAACGCCCTTCGTCATAGAACGCATCCGTGGCGATTTGCTGGCTCCCGATGATGTCCGCGGCACCCCGCACGTTCAGCTTCACGGGAGTAACCCCCGTCCCGATGCTGGCGATGCGCTGGAATGAAGACTCATTGAGATCGATGATCCGCCCTTCGACGAACGGACCACGATCCTGGATCTGCACCAGCGTTCCCTTGCCCGTCTTGTCACGGACCACCTCGACGATGGTCCCGAAGGGCAGCGTCTTGTGCGCCGCCATGGGTAAGTCGTTGGTAAACACCGTTCCCGCAGAGGTCTTGCGCCCATAGAACGGTTTTCCGTAGAAAGACGCGATCCCTTCTTCCGTCTGCGAGAATTCCTTCAGGTCTTTCTCCTGCAAGTACAGCAGGCGGTAGATCATCTCGGCGAATTCCCCGCGGGTCAGTTCCTCGCCCACTCCGAAACGGTCCGAGGAAACGGGCTCAATGAGATTCTTCTTCGTGGCATAGGAAACGTACGGCTGGTACCAGGCGGAATCGGGCCTATTGGCCGTATCGGGATAGAGCGACGTAGCGGCCGCTGCAGGGTCGGACATGTCGGCCTTATAGGCCTTGAGCACCATTTTCAACCCCTCGACGCGCACGATCTGCCGGGTCGGACGAAATGTCCGGTCAGGATAGCCGGAAACCATACCCGCTTCGTAGGCAGCCTGCACGAACGGAATGTACCAGTGCTCTCCGTTGCGCATATCAGTGAACGGCAGCGTCGAGCCGGAGGCTGTGGCGAGATTCAGCGAACGGACCAGGATCTTGGCCGCTTCGGCACGGTTGACCTTGTTCTTCGGCTGGAACGTGCCATCGGGATATCCCTCGATCACGTTACGCTGCTTGAGATACGTGAGCGCGGTGAAGTGGACGCTTCCCGAATCGATATCGGAAAACGGATTATCCTCGGCTGAAACGAGGAGGGTTGGGGCCGCGAAAGCGATGACATGGAAGGCCAGGGAGAAGACGACGGAGAGGCGACGCATGGAAGAAAGTTAGGGGATGGTTGGATTTGCGTTTTTCGGAATATATCGTATGGTATGGTACCTCCACAGGAGCAGCGCGGCACCGATAGCGACCGCGGCATCCGCCAGGTTGAACACTGGAAAGGCGGAGATCGCGATGAAGTCTGTCACGCTTCCCCATAGCACCCGGTCGATGAGGTTCCCCACACCTCCGCCGACGATCAGGACGAACGCCACCTGCGCCACTCCCGACCGGGAATCCAAGTGACGGAAGAAGAAAAAACAGAACCCGACCAGAACGGCCATCGTAAGTACCAGCAGCGGCCATCCTGAGAGGGGGATGCTGAAAGCGATTCCCTCGTTGCGGGTCACGCTCAACGATAGCAGGCTTGGGACAAGGAGTATGCTATTGTAGGATGAGAAGAAGGACTTGCTCGCCTGATCGACAAGGATGACGAGCAAAGAACCAGCCACGAGACGGGAAAGGACCGACTGCATGGACGGCATTCTAACGATTCACCATGGAGAGGGCAAATTTCGCCCGG
>CAYOUH010000054.1:0-882 GCA_964407085.1 uncultured Candidatus Peribacteria bacterium
GGATGTTGAGCGTTTCCAGTGCTATGCGCCGCCGCTTTTCCTCCTTATGCACGTCGAGGGTCTTGAGGTTATCCAGTCGGTCGCAGAACTTGATGAACAGTAAGCGGATGTCTTTCGATATCGCGAGGAGCATCTTGCGCAGGTTCTCGATACTGCGTTCCTCGCCGCGGTACTTGATGGTCCCCAGCTTCGTCATGCCCTGGACCATGGTTGCCACTTCCTTCCCAAACCCGCGCTCGATCTCGGACAGGGGAGTCTTGGTATCCTCGTACACGTCGTGCAGGAAGGCCGTCTGGATCGAAGGTAGGTCGGGATGGTATTCCATGAGCAGGTCGGCTACCGCTATGGAATGGAATACATAGTCCTCCCCGGTCATGCGTTTCTGTCCGGCATGGGCGTCGCGGGCGAACTCGAAAGCGCGCCGGATCTCGCGCTCTATCTCCGGTTCGGTTCCGAGATACTCTTGGGCACGGGAAACGATGGAAGCGATCTGGACTTCCATCTCGGCTGGGCCCGGGAGGGTTCCTTCACGGGGAAGGGAGGGGGAGGACATGCGAAACAGTGCACCTCTAATGTAGCGCAGCGCAGGTGTATGGGCAACCCGCAGCTTGTACCCGGTTATGTCAGGCAGCCAAGCGCTTCTTGAGGTCCTCGATACCCTTCAGGATGTCAGCCTTCTTTTGTCCGAAGGCTTTGGTTTCCTCCTCGATCAGGCGCTGCTCGTTGGCGATATTGGCCTGATGCTTCTTCTGGGACGTTGCCAAGGCGCGCGTTTCCTCCTCCATCCTGTTCCCCAGGCGGGCGAACAGCCCCCCGAGCCCCGCCCCCGCAGGGGCGGCCGCGGCGGGGGTTGCCTTGCCCGGGTCGCCGGCGGCCGTGTCT
>CAYOUH010000054.1:892-6019 GCA_964407085.1 uncultured Candidatus Peribacteria bacterium
TGTTCACCAGGCGGTCGAACAGGCCCACGAGTCCGGCGCCCGCAGGAGCAGCCGCGGCAGGGGTCTGGGGAGCAGGTGCGGGCGTGGCCGACAGGTCTAGGGAGAAGGGATTAGTCGACTCCGCTGCAGGAGCAGCAGGGGTAGGCATTTCCCAGGGGGCCGAGAAAGCAGGGGTGGGGGTCGATACACTGGAGGGTGTCGCCATGGGGGTCAGTTCCACCCGCAGCTCAGGCTCGGCCATGGCGGGCGTCGGTTGTGCCATGGGAACGTTTCCCTCGCCCGTGAGATCGAAGTGGATCTCGTCGTCGTCTTCGTCGGGAGACACGAAGGGGGTCTGGGCGGGAGGGTTGCTGGGCGCCGGCACAGGACTCTTGTCAGAAGGGGCCTGCGGCGTGGCACTGAAGGGGTCGAACGTCATGGTAGGAAGCGTAATCGGGTAGGGATCCGCGAGAAGGCTCAGCGCGTATCATGTCATGGTACCAAAAACGACCCTGAAAAACAATTGAACGGCGGGGGTCGGGCTGTACAATGGGCCCGTTTTCCCACCCAATGCACGACCAGATCGAGAAAATCCGCAGCGAAGCCCTCGCCTTCCTCGCTTCCGAGGCGGGAGAAGAGGAAATGGAGCGCTATGAACGCAGTGCCATCGGGCGCAGTGGCAGCTTGCAGGCCCTCTTCGATGCGCTGAAGAGTATGCCGGTGGAAGAAAAGCGCCAATTCGGTCCGTTGCTCAATGGCCTCAAATCCGAATTGGAAGCCGCATTTACGGAAGCTAAGAAGCGCTTCGCGCATTCCGATGCCCAGAAGCTGGACGTGACAATGCTCATGAAGCAGCCGCCGCGCGGATCACTCCATCCCGTCACGATCGTGGTCAACGACCTGCACGAGATCTTCTCGAGTATGGGATTTAGGTACTTCGATGCGCCGATGGTCGATACCGACTACTACAATTTCGAAGCGCTCAACATCCCCAAGCACCACCCGGCGCGGGACATGCAGGATACCTTCTACCTCACGAATCCCGGCTACGTTCTCAGGACCCACGTATCCAATACCCAGAACCGAATCTTGCGCGAAGCGGGGATGCCGATCCGCGTGTTCTACCATGGCAAGGTGTTTCGCAACGAGGCCACCGATGCTTCCCACGACTACGAGTTCCACCAGTTCGAGGTGATGATGGTAGGCAAGGACGTGTCGCTCGCCAACCTGAAGTTCGTCACGCAGTCGTTCCTGACCGCGCTCTTCGGTCGGGAGGTGAAGACGCGCTTCCGGCCGGGCTATTTCCCATTCGTCGAACCCGGGTTGGAGCTCGATTTCTCCTGCCTGGTGTGCGACGGCAAGGGCTGCCGCGTGTGCAAGCACACTGGATGGGTGGAATTCATGGGCTGCGGAATGATCCATCCCAACGTCCTGCGCGAAGGCGGACTGGATCCGAAGGAATACACCGGATTCGCGTTTGGTTGCGGTCTCTCACGACTGGTCATGATGCGGTACAAGCTGGAAGACGTGCGCATGCTGCACAGTGCTGACCTGCGGTTCCTGGAGCAGTTCGCGTAAGGAGAGTAATGCCCATGGGCTACCAAGAGTTCATCTCCATGGTTCTGGAAGAGTCGTCGCGGATTGCCTGCGGGTTTTTCGGCAAGGCTACAGGTACGATCAAGGAAGGAGATAATAACCAGATCCTGACCGAGGCGGATCTCGCCATCGGCCGTGCTATCATTGCCTCCATACGATCACGCTATCCCGGATACAATGTGGTGGACGAAGAAGTCGGGGTGATCGATAACAGTTCACGGTATACATGGGTTATCGATCCTATAGATGGGACCAGCAATTTTGCAGTAGGAGTTCCTACCTACGGAACCATTATCGGTCTTTTGAAAGATGGGAAACCTATTGCTGGAGGAGTTGCTTTACCTAGTTTTTCCGAAATCTACCTGGCTGAAAAAGACCAAGGTACTTTTTGTAATGGTGAAAAGATAAAAGTAAGTATTGAGCCACGGCTTCTTTCTAGTCTTGTCGCCTATACGATTGATGGGCACCAGGAAAAGCCGGATACTACCCGTGATGAGTGCGACCTACTTGCTGAGATCACATTGGGCGTAAGGAATATCCGGGCAGCGGGAAGTGGCGCTTACGATGGCATGATGGTGGCTAGGGGAAAGTACGGAGCCTACCTCAACCGTACCAGCAAGATCTGGGATAATGTAGGACTACATATTCTCATTGAGGAGGCCGGTGGGAAGTACACTGATTTTTTTGGGAGGCCGATGGATTACTCTCAACCTCTCCTGCGGGCAGAGGAAAACTATACTATGTGCATGGCGCCGGCCGGGTTGCATGAGAAGTTGCAGGCGATCATTTGGAATCGGTAGGTGATCCACCTACCATCTCGTGCAGCTGCTTGAGTCCGCGATGGACGAGGATGCGGATGGCCGTTTCACTCTTGCCCATGATCTGGGCGATTTCGGCGTTGCTGCATTCGTTCAGGTACTTCAGCGTCACGGCCTGGCGGTATTCCTCCTTTAACCGTCCGAGGAGCCCGAGGAGGTATTCGTGATCCAGTTCCCGGTTGACCTCACGCGAGGGGGAGGACTCCACAGAGACGTCCGCGATCTGGAGCGCTTCGTCGATCTCGAGCGTATCGCGGCGCTTGCGGTAGTGGTCGATCACGACGTTGCGCGCCACGGTGAAGAACCAGGAGCGGAAGGAGACGTTCTTCTGCGCCTCGTAGCGGCCGATGTTTTCCCAGACTTTCAGAAACACGTCGGAACACACGTCCTCGCGGTCGCTGTCGCGCACCTTCGAATACACGTAGCGGTAGAGGTCGTCGACGAGCACGTCGTAGATCTCGCCGAACGCGCCCGTGTCACCGCGCTGGCAAAGTCGCACCAGCGCCAGGAGATACTGTTCCGACGAAGCCATGGGAATCTAACGATAAGTCCGCTTCCGTGCCCGTTGCCGGGCGGGAAGACTCGTGGGAAGAACCTTATAGCTTTTCCCCTCGGGAATCGGACAGGATCATAGCACTTTTCCCCGATATTCCTAGGGGCCTGCCCTGGTGTTGACAAATGCAACCGAGTTGCAATAGTATGGGAATACTTCCCATGAGCCCTACCCCCTCCGCCACCATCGTTGATCTCCAATCCCAAGGATACCGCATAACCCAAGCGCGTAGGGCGCTGTTGGATGCATTTTCCGAAGTGCAGGAGCCGCTTTCCGCGGCCGACCTTTTGGCGGAACTGGTGTGTCGGGACCGGGTGGTGAATAAAACGACCGTCTATCGCGAACTGGATTTCCTGCTGGAGAGGGGATACATCCAAGAGGTTTCCCTGCGCGGGAAAGAGAAGCGCTACGAACTGACTTCCACCGGGCACCCCCATCACTTGGTATGCGGGAAGTGCCAAACCGTCCAAGATATCCCGGTTGAGAACGAGCTGGTTGCCACGGAGAAGACCATCCAGGGGAGAACGGGTTTCCAGATCCAGTCGCACGCGTTGGAATTTTTTGGCCTGTGCACCGCTTGCCAGGCGTAATCGACTTTGTTTATGCATCAGAAGCTCATCATTCTCCTTCTCGGCTTGTCCCTGACGGGGTGTTCCGTTGCTCCATCGCCTACCCCCGTGCCTTCTTCAGAAGGAGATCCTATTCCCGTGGCGGCGACATTCTATCCCTGGGCGTATTTCCTGGGGCAAATAGGAGGAGATCGCGTCCGGGTAACGAGCGTGGTGCCCAATGGGGTCGAGCCGCATGATTTCGAGCCTGGACCGGGGGACATCGCCGCGATCCGTTCGGCGCGGGTGTTCCTGTATAACGGGGCAGGAATCGATCCGTGGGCAGAGAAATTGGCGGGGAATCTGGCCGGTGAACCCCTCGTGGCCATAAGGGCCGCCGATGGGCTTGCGATGCTTGACGCTTCCGAATCAGAGCATGCCGAGGAGGAGGCCCATGCGGAAGGTGGGGAATACGATCCGCATTTCTGGTTGGATCCGGTGGAAATGCGGACGGCGGTCGATCGGATCGAACGGGCGCTCAAGACCGTCGATGCCGATCATGCTTCCCAGTACGAAGCCCAGGCCAGGGCTCTCCGGGATAGACTTTCCGCATTGGACAACGAGTACCGCACAGGACTCGCGAATTGCCGGTTGGAGGAGGCGGTGACGAGCCATGCGGCGTTTGGCTATCTGGCCAAGCGCTATGGTTTCACCCAGGTTCCCGTTGCGGGACTTTCCCCGGAGAGCGAACCCTCGATCGCCCGGCTGCGCGAGATCACCGACTTGGTGCGCGCCAAAGGCATCAAAGCGATCTTCTTCGAGACCTTGGTTTCCCCCAGGCTGGCCGAAACGTTGGCTGAGGAAACGGGTTCCGTGACGTTGGTGTTCAATCCTCTGGAAGGATTGACCGAGGAGGAGCAGACCCAAGGGAAGGATTATTTCTCGGTCATGCGGGAGAACCTGGACAATCTCAGGAAGGGCCTGGAATGCATATGAGGCTCACCCGGGTTTGCTGTAGAAGGGCTCATCCTGTAGGATTCGGACACCATGTTTTCGCTGCAACTCATCCAGGATTTCATCACGGTGGCGATCGCCATCAGCATTGAAGCACTTCCTTTCGTGGTGCTGGGAGTGCTTATCGCGACCTTCGTCCAGCATGCGATTTCGCTGCCGAAGCTGCTCTCCCGATTGCCCAAGAATCCCTTCCTGCGAAGGTTGATTCTGGCATTCACGGGAGTCCTGTTCCCGGTATGTGAATGCGGGAACGTGCCCGTGGCTCGGACATTACTTACCGCCGGGCTCAAGCCCCACGAGGTCGTCACGTTCCTGTTGGCGGCGCCGATCCTCAATCCGGTGGTATTCCTGACGACGCGCGAGGCCTTCGCGAGGGTCTTCCCGGAAATGGTGTGGTTGCGGATGGTTGCGGGACTCATTATCGCGCTGCTGGTCGGTTTCCTGGTGTCGTTCAAGAAGGACCAGAACGCGGTTCTGGAACACTCCTTCTATCGCCAAGTCTGCGAACCCACTCCCGTTGTCCGGGGCAGCGCTTTCACGCGGGCAGTGGCGTTCTTCCAGTCCGAGTTCCTGACGATCATGCAGACCGTGGTGGTTGGATCAGCCATCGCGGCGGCCC
>CAYOUH010000055.1:0-5982 GCA_964407085.1 uncultured Candidatus Peribacteria bacterium
CCACGTGATCGGCCTCACCGGCCAGTACGCCGCCGTGGACGAGTATCTCAACGGCCGGGAAAACCTGGAGATGATGGGGCAGCTCTACCATTTGTCCAAGTCGGATGCGAAAAGGCGTGCGCAGGAACTTCTCGAGCGCTTCGACCTGGTTGACGCCGCCGAGCGCGTAGCCAAGACGTATTCCGGAGGCATGCGCCGCCGCCTCGACCTCGCAGCCTCGCTGGTCGCCTCCGCCCCGATCCTCTTCCTCGACGAGCCCACCACCGGCCTGGACCCCCGCAGTCGCATCGCCATGTGGGACGTGATCTCGGAGCTGAAGAAGCAGGGAACCACCATCCTGCTCACCACCCAGTACCTCGAGGAGGCCGACAAGCTCGCCGACCGGATCGCCGTCATCGACCACGGCCATGTCATAGCGGAGGGAACATCGGACGAACTGAAGGCCAAGGTCGGTCACGACTACATGGAGTTCACCCCATCCAACGGGGACTTCGCCAAAGCGAAGGGACTCGATGCCCTGCGCAACGCCCGCTTGGACGAAGCCTCCGGCAGCATCACCATCCCCGTCGAAGGCGTCCCGGCGGTCAAGGCTATGCTCGACACCCTGGAATCCTCCGGTATCCGCCTGGAGGGCCTCGCCCTGCACAAACCAACCCTCGATGACGTCTTCCTGCAGCTCACGGGCAAGAAAGTGGAAGAACAGGCGGAAGAGGGGTCCCCGCCCAAGCAGTAGCCACGAGCAACAACATTCCGCGCTTCGCACCCTGCACGCTACAGATCGCACTGGTCATTTCCCCTTCCCATGCCAACCACCCTCACCATCCCCAAACATTCCGCGCCCTATTGGCTCATCCATGATGCCCTGATCCTGATCGGCCGCAGCCTGCGGCACATTTTCCGCAACCTGGACCAATTGCTTGGACTGGCCATCCAACCGATCATGTTCATGCTCTTGTTCCGCTATGTCTTCGGGGGTGCGATCAACACCGGGGAAACCAGCTACGTCAATTTCCTGACCGCCGGCATCGTGGTCCAGAACGCCGCCTTCGGGGCACTGACCACCTCGCTCAGTGTCAACGCCGACATGACTCGCGGGATCATGGACCGCTTCCGTTCCTTGCCCATGTCCAACGCGGTCGTCATGATCGGCCACGTGACCGCCGACCTGGTACGCAACATTTTGTCATCGATCCTCCTGATCCTGGTCGCCCTCGTGGTCGGCTTCCGTCCGGTCGCCGGCGTTGGCGATTGGCTGCTCATCGTGGGCATCCTACTGCTGTTCACCTTCGCCATCTCGTGGATCTCCGCCATTATGGGACTGTTGGCCAAGAGCTTTGAGGCCGTGCAGTGGATGGGATTCTTGGCGATTTTCCCGCTCACCTTCGCCTCCGCCGCTTTCGCCCCGACCGACACCATGCCCACGGGGATCAGGATTTTCGCTGAGAACCAACCCGTCACCCACGTGATCGAAGCCATCCGCGCACTGATGATCGGCACGCCCATCGGCAACCACGCAACGCTCGCGATCATCTGGTGCATAGCGATCGTGGCCGTGGCCGTCCCCTTGGCCGCGCACATCTTCCGTACCCGCGGCCAGGCCTGATCCTCTATCTCACATAAACCGCTCCCATGCCCACCCCCCTCCTCGCCTTTCTTGCAGCCACACTCCCCATGCTCGCCATCGACGCGGTGTGGCTGATCGTCATGTCCAAACGCTTCTACGCGCCTCGCATCGGACACCTCATGGCCCCTTCACCGGACTTCATCCCCGTCATCGCCTTTTACCTGCTCTACGGCATAGGCCTAACCGTCCTGGTCGTATTGCCAGCCCTCCGTGGAGGATGGAACGCATCGCACGCCTTCCTCATGGGAGCCTTGTTGGGCCTCGTCGCCTACGGGACCTATGACTTGACCAACCAGGCCACGTTGCTCAACTGGCCGGTCAGTGTAACCATCGTCGACCTCCTGTGGGGAGGACTCCTCACCGGCAGTGTCGCGGTCCTCGGGCTCGTCATCACTCAGCGCCTCTCCGCATGACCGTTCCGGCGACATTTATCGCCCTGCTCATCCTCGGAACCAGCACGATTCTCCTGCTCCAGACGGGATGGTTCCTATGCTCGGTGATCTGGCGACGCAATGACATCGCCGATATCGCCTGGGGGCTGCACATCGCATTGCTGTCGATTCTGGGATTTCTGATCCACGGAAACCATCGTGGGCTCCTGGTTGCCTCACTCGTAACCATATGGGGACTGCGTCTTTCTTGGCACATCGCGCGGCGTGTTTGGAATCGAACGGAGGATGAACGCTATGCCACTTGGCGCAGGGAATGGGGCAAAAAGGTATACCTGCGATCCTATCTGCAGGTCTTTGTGCTACAGGGACTCCTGGGCGTCATCGTCGCCACTCCCGCTCTCGTTGCCGCTTCCATCCCCGCATCCTGGAGCCCTCTCGATGCCGTCGGAACGATCGTATGGGCAGCGGGTTTCTTGTTCGAAGCCATCACCGACCGCCAGCTACGTCTGTTCCGCGCCGACCCGGCCAACGCGGGCAAGCTCTTGCGCACCGGCCTATGGGCCTGGTCCCGCCATCCCAATTACTTCGGGGAAGTAATGCAATGGTGGGGCATCGCGCTCATCGCGCTTTCCGTGCCCACCGGATACGTCGGCATCATCGGGGCCGCGACCATTACCCTGCTGATCGTAAAGGTATCCGGTATCCCGCTGCTCGAGACGAGGATGCGTTCGCATCCGGAATTCGCGGACTATGCCCGCACGACCAATGCCTTCATTCCCCATCCTCCGAAGTCCCTCACATCATGACCTCCGTCGCCTTCCTGCGCGCCATCAACGTCGGCGGAACGTCCATCATCAAGATGGCCGAGTTGGTGAAGGCCTTTGAAGGGATGGGATTCACCAACGTAAAAACCTACATCCAGAGTGGCAACGTCGTCTTCGAAACCAAGGAAACGGACGCGGCGAAGCTCGAGACGAAGATCGCCAAGGGAATCGCTGCCGCATTCGAGGCGAAACCGGAAATCATGGTCCGTACCCTCGATGAGCTGAAAAACGTTGTGTGTGCAAACCCTTTCCCCGACGCCAAGCTGGGCGACAATACGAAGCTCTCGCTCTATGTCGCGTTCCTGAAATCCGCACCGGACAAGGAGCAGGTGAAGCTCCTGGATTCCTTCGACAACGAACACGAGAAATTCGTCCTCGCCGGCAACGATATCTACTGCCTGATCCGCAAGGACGTCGGCAAGGTCGGCTTGTACACGAAAGGCACGTTCGAGAAGAAGCTGGGAATCCCCATGACGATCCGCAACTACCTGACGATGGCCAAGATGCTCGACTGGCACTCGTCATTGCGAGCCCTTTGAATACAAAGGATAAACTCCGCGAAGCAATCTTCCCCCTCTCTCTTCCTGAGCCCTTCAGTTCCTCAGGAAATAGAATCCAAAATTGTATCTGTCATTCCTGCGAAGGCAGGAATCTTCATGCCCCCCAATCCGAAAAAAATCACCGTCGACGACCTCATGCAGTCGGGCTACTGGTACGAGCTCGTGGCCCGGGAAGGGCAGGATTTCGATCCCGACTTCAAGCCTGAGCTGACCCCGAAGGAAATGCTCACCCTTGGCGTCTTCGGAGGAAAATACATGACCGACTGCCGCGACGAATTTCCCGCAGATTGGTTCATCGACGCGAAGTTGTGCCACAAGAAACATGACCCACATCTCAACTTCTTCGGCGTGAACGCGTCGCAGCCCCTCTCCGTCTGGCAGAAGAAGGGCTGGATCCATCCGCAGGATCCGCGGGGGTGGTTCCAGTGGTACTGCCGCTACTACCTCGGTCGCCGCACCGACGACGATGCGCGGCAGATCAAGCGCTGGAAGGCGATATCCCGTCACGTGGCCCAGGTCCGGAACAACTGTAATGTCAGCGACTGGTCCTGCCGCCCCCGCCAGCGCCAGGCACTCCTCCATTGGGCCTACGATAGTCGTCGTATCTAGGAAATCCTATTCCTGAGCCGCAAAGACCCTCCCCTATCCCTCAAGGAGCATGGCGAAGGACCCCTTCGTAGAAACCACGACGGGATCCTTCGTCGCTGCACTCCTCAGGAATGGGGTACCTAAACCCCTTGCCCCTTCCACGCTGCAAGAGGACAATGGAAGCGTACCTAACCCCTCACCCATGGCCACCACTCCCCTCGGACAGCTGTTCGACTTTTCGGGCAAATCGGTCATCGTCACCGGCGGTGCCATGGGCATCGGCTACGGCATCGCTCGCCGCTTCGCCGAAGGTGGGGCCAGGGTCACCATCGCCGACATCGATGACCGGGTGGGGAGCGAAAAGGCCGCCGAGCTCGCCCGCGACTTCAACGTCGAAACGCTCTTCCACCATACCGACGTCAGCGACGAGGCGAACGTCATCTCCCTCTTCGACGCCGTCACCGACCGCTTCACTTCCGTGGACATCGTGGTGAACAACGCCGGGATCTTCCCCAACAAACCTGTCCTCGACATGGACCTGTCGCTCTGGGAGAAGATCCAGGGGGTCAACCTGCGCGGCACGTTCCTCATGTGCCGCGAGGCGGGCAAGCGCATGGCCGCCGCAGGGGTGGGAAACATCATCAACGTCGGCTCCATCGATTCGCTCCACCCCAGCATGGTCGGCCTCGCAGCCTACGACGCATCCAAGCACGGCATGTGGGGCTTCACCAAGAACTTCGCGCTGGAGGTATCGAAGAAGGGCATCCGCGTAAACATGATCGCACCCGGCGGCATCGCCACCGAGGGTGTGGCCGCCATGAACCAGGGCAGCGGCGGTCCCGAGATGGAAGCGCAGATCCGCGCCTTCACCGCCAAGATCCCCCTGGGCCGTTTCGGTGCCCCCGACGACATCGCCACCGCCGCGCTGTTCCTCGCCTCCCCCGCGTCGTCCTACATGACCGGCTCCGTCATGGTGGTCGATGGTGGATACCTGCTGACGTGAAAGGCCCTTCGTCCTGAGTGCAGCGAAGGATCCCTCCCCCTTCTGTCATTCCTGCGAAGGCAGGAATCTTGCCCCTTCGTCATGGCGTGAAGCGAAGGCATTTGTCATTGCGAGAAGCGCAGCGACCTCTTTTTCTGTCATCCTGAGCGCAGCGAAGGATCTCAACGCGCATTGGAGCCTCAAGGAACAACTCAGTGCAGGGAGATTCCTCGCAAGCTCGGAATGACGGGGGGTCGGGATTTTTCTTCGCATCCTCCCCTCCACCCTGTACTCTCTACACTCCGACTTGATTACCTGATTACTTGAATACTTGATTACTTCCGCATGACCCAGGACTCGGCCCTCATGGTGCTGCAGAGCGGCGCCAACGTCTTCCTCACCGGTGAACCGGGCAGCGGCAAGAGCTACACCGTGAACCGCTATAGCGCGTGGCTGGAGAAGCAGGGCATCCCCTACGCCGTCACTGCCTCCACCGGCATCGCCGCCACCCATATCGGCGGGACCACGCTGCACTCCTGGACGGGCATGGGCGTGAAGCCCGACCTCGCCTCCAGTGATCTCAAGGCCATCGCCGACAACCGGCGTACCGCCGACCGCATCCGCAACGCCCGGGTGCTCATCATCGACGAGGTCTCCATGCTCTCCGGCGCCACGCTCTCCCTGGCGGACAAGGTCTGTCGCTCCGTCCGCGACGACCCCTCCCCCTTCGGCGGACTGCAGGTGGTGCTGGTCGGGGATTTTTTCCAACTCCCACCCGTCGCGCCGCGGGATTTCTCCGCGCCGCAGCTCCCCGGGATGGCCCCCACCCACGACTTCGCCTTCGGCTGCCCCGTCTGGAACGAGCTCGAGCTACACGTCTGTTACATCACCGAGCAGCACCGCCAGTCCGACGCGTCCTTCCTCGGACTTCTCACCGCCATGCGCTCGGGAAGTGTACAAGAAAGCCATCACGAGCTCCTCCTCTCCCGCCGCATCCGTCCGACCGACCCGC
>CAYOUH010000056.1:0-599 GCA_964407085.1 uncultured Candidatus Peribacteria bacterium
CACCCACCCGTGGTGTCCCACCCTCGTCGAACGCCGAACCCGTCGGAGGACATTGCGGAAAGCAAGCATCATCTGCTGTATCTCGGAAGCGACCAAGACGGATCTTCTGAGCCTGTTCCCGGAAGTTGCGACGAAGAACATCGTCATCGCGCCTCCTGCCCCACCATCGGACATAGTCCGCACGGAGGCACGTTCCATGGACCTCCCCTCGGACTTCGTCCTGAGCGTCGGGACCGTCCTTCCGCGGAAGAACGTGACCCTACTCCTGCACGTAATGGAAAAACTGCACGCCTCCCATCCGGAACTGCATCTGGTGGTGGCCGGCCAGGCGCCCCTCGCCGGACATCCTTCCGTGGCCGTGCTCCCTCAGGATGTGCGGAAAAGGATAAAGTTCCTCGGGAGGGTAAGCGATAAGCAACTACGCGAACTCTACTCGCGCGCCGCTGTATTCGCATTCCCTTCCCTGTACGAAGGATTCGGTATTCCCCCACTCGAGGCCATGGCCTGCGGCTGTCCCGTGATCGCAAGTCAGAGATCGTCCATTCCCGAAGCCGTGGGCGGCGCGGCGGGCGATGCCCTGCCCGATGCGGCCCATGCCG
>CAYOUH010000056.1:609-5908 GCA_964407085.1 uncultured Candidatus Peribacteria bacterium
CTGACAACATAGATGCGTGGATAGAGGGCATAGCCAACCTATCAACCGATCGTGCTCAGGCAGAACGCTATCGCGAACGCGGATACGCCTGGGTCAAACACTTCTCCTGGGAAGAGTCGGCACGCAAGCTCATCGGGGCCATGCGGCGCGAAACATGAACCGAGACGCGTAAAGCGTTCGCTATTGCCCACAACCCCTTCCCCCTTATATAGTCTCGGCACCCAATGACCATGGATCCCATCGACACCTCTCAACCGAAAACCCCCAAATCCTCCAACACGGCCGCTTACGTGGCGATCGTGGTGGTCGCATGCGCTGCCGCGGCGGCACTGGGATTCCTGGCACGTTCCTTCGTGGGCACCTCCGACCCTGTGGGACGCATCCTTCCCTCGGTGAATACGGTGTTATTCATCCGTTCCACGGATCTCACCGATCTCCAGCGATGGACCGATGGCCCGCTTGTCCGATCGATCTCGACGGGATCGGGCTCCACGGCCAGCGGCTCCTCACTCTCGGGCCGGCTCAACGCGTTCCACGCGACCGTGGCGCGTGAGGCTCGTGCGTTCATTAGTGACCCTTCGACTCCTCCTATCGCATTGACCGCAGCCCTCCTCCATACGGGCACCGCAGGGATATCCCCAATAACCATTGCCGAATACGCCGATGAAGCGACGGCCGTGAGAGTGCTCGGGAGCATGACGTCGAAGGACCGAAATGGTGCAGGAACCGAATTGGGAACAGGCACCTTGGCAGAAGTCCGCCCTGCGCACGTCGGAAAGGACTCCGTAGCCGGATTTGCCACACGTATCGGGAACCAGATCGTATTCTCACACGACCAATCTGCGACGCGCTCGGTCCTAGCCACCTCCAAGGACAAGGATCTTTCCCTCTCAGCATCCCGCGTGTATTCGTCGGGCCGACTATCGGAAGTTCCTGGACTAAGGATCTATGGCGATTATCCGAAGATGGTGGGAGTCATGAAGTCATTTCTCCAATCGGATCGCGCATGGCGAGACGTCTTCACCCTCCTCACCCCCCTCGAACAGAACCTGTCGAGCATCTACGCCACGATCAGCAGGGAAAGTGGGGAGTACCGTCTGCGGATACGCGTCATGGCCACGTCGAAGGGAGCGGATGCCCTGATAGGAACGGAAGGGGGTCGGCGCGCGCCCGCCCTCTCGCAGGATGGTGAAGTATTGGCGATATCAGGCTACGACCTGCTCCACGGCTACCGGCGCTTCGCGGAATACCTGGGTATGGCTGAGCCCGATTCGCGGACCATTCTCGAAGCCCTCTCGCGCTATTTCCTCTCCACCTACGTTTCCCCCCGCCTCTCTCCTGACACCTTGTCGGACGCCTCGCGCGGGGGCTACTCCTTCTCCATGCTCGAAACCGGATCGGGCTCATTGGCATCCTACGGCTGGATCGGGATGGATCCGGACAAGGTCACTTCTGAGCACGTCACGGGATGGTTTTCCGACTTCGCTTCCGATTCCCGCCTCATGTTCACCGAACGCTTGCGTCCCATGCGCATCGGCTCAGGTGAAAGCGTGCCCGAAAGATACCTGGCCCCCCTCCCTTCGGAAAAGGAACAGGCGGCTTTGGGGGATGGAACAGTACTACACTCCGTCAGAACGGGAACGGCTTTTTCGCCATCTGCGTTCCTACGGGACGGACGTTTGTTCTTCGCCACCGAACGCGCCCCCGCCGAGCGCATGGCCACGGGCAACATGGGGGGCCAGGACCGCGAGTCGCCGGTCGGGGCATGGCTTCTGCGGATGCGTTTCTCTACCCTACTAGGGATCACATTGGGACCCGTAAACGGCATGGAAATTGCCGTTTCACGCGGAAACGGCGGACTGCGGATCGACGGCTCGCTTTCGACCGCGGAGCAATAGGTGAACCATGCGGGCATGACCTTCCACCATGATCTTCCATGACGTGAAAAAGGCGGCGAAGGGGATTTTGAAGGACTTCGCGCAAACACCCGCTGAGGAAGGACCCAAAAAACCCATCGAAAGGCGTCTCCATCTTTCGACCGCATCGCTCAAGGTCGAGGATTTCCGTACGCGCTCGCGGCAGACTACGCCAGAGTCAGAGGACCAGAACGCCCTCCGCAACACCATCCGCCTCTCCCCGTTCACCGCGAAAGGCGGGGCAGTATCCGCCGAAACCGGAGCGTGGAGGGGAATCGCCCTGGTCCTCTTGGGACTCGTCATCGGCACGGTCGTACTCCTGGGATACTCAGCCTGGAACGCGGCCGGCACCGAAGTAGCCTATGCCCGCGAGGGACTCTCGCGCATCGTGGAACGGATCAGCCAGGTCAGAACGCTGTATGCGGAAGGGAAGATATCCGACGCGGGAAAGGCGTTCTCCGACCTCTCGGACACCATGGAGGATTTTACGCTCAACCTGCAGATGCGACTCCTTCTCCCCCGCACGCGCACGGGCATGACCGATACCGAGTTACCCGCGGCCACGCTGGACTTCGTCTCGCATTCCCTCTCCGCCCTCCGCCACTACCGCCAACTGTACGACCGGGTGGGAAACCTGACGGACGGGAAAACCGGGGCAAGCCTGATGGAGATGCGTGATACGTTCGATAAGGGAACGGCGGAACTCGGCCAGGCGCAATCCATCCTCGCCTCCCTGCGAACGGAAGGGATGCCGCCGGATCTCAAGCTCCGGGTGAACCAAGCCTCCGCCATGCTCACCGAAGCCGCGAGCCTGACCCGTGCGCTGCAAGCCGAAATGCCCGCCCTGCTCGACGCGCTCGGAGCCTCGTATCCACGCCGGTATGCGGTCCTCCTGCAGAACGCCGACGAGATGCGCCCGACCGGGGGATTCATCGGTGGCGTCCTGTTCGTGGATGTCAATGATGGCCGCCTGACCGGATCGGAATACTTCGACGTCTACGAACTCGACTGGCGATTGCCTTCGGTCGAACCCGCACCCGACGACCTGGCGGGAATCTCACCCGAATACGGCCTGCGGGATAGCAACCGTTTCGCCGACTTCCCCCGCAGCGCGCGTGAGGCGCTCTCCTTCTTCGAGAAGCAGGGCATCCCAACGGTGGATGGAGTCATCGCGATCAACCAGCATCTCCTAGAGGAAATCATTTCGGCCACGGGTCCCATACGTTCGCCTTCGATCTCGGTGGAACTCACGGGCGCGAACGTGACACAGGCCCTCTCCCTACTCGTCGAATCCAAACGCAATCCGGAGAAGCCCAAGGCGGTGATCAAGGAACTTGTTCCCACAATGATGGAACGCGTCTCAGACCAGCCCGTAGCCATCCTCCGCGTCCTCTCCGATGCGCTGCGCCGGGGAAACATCGCGGCGTATGCGGTAGAGCCCTCCGTCCAGGCCGCCGTCGAACGCTCCGGCCTATCGGGGACTCCGCGGACGCCGACCAACGGGCAAGACTACCTCATGCTCACCGAGAGCAACGTCGGAGGAAACAAGTCCGATCGCTACGTCACGGAACAGGTGAGCCACCTGACCTCCATCACTCCGGACGGGACGCGCGACACCCTGCGCATCGTGCGCCAGCATGGGTTTGGTGACGATGCCGCCCGCTCTGTGCGGGAACTGGCGTCACGCCTCGGGATCGTCCAGGTTTCCGACACCCTCATGGCCATCATGGGAAAGGGACAGAACAAGACCATCATCCGCGTCGCCGTCCCCAAAGGCAGCATCCTGCTCTCGACCGAGGGCATCCCGATGGATATCGTGCGGACTACGGAAGACGGAGGGAAAGCCATTTTTTCCTTCCCCATGAACGTGTCGCCCGGAAACGTCGTGGATGCCACCCTATCCTATGCCCTGCCGGGAGCGGTAGCGAACGACGGGCGATACGAGCTGCTCATCGACAAGCAGATCGGCCAAAAAGCCATCTCCTACGACAAGCGGCTACAATTCGCGACCCCCGTCACCATCGAGGATAAGATGACCACCGAATACGGACGACGCATCGATCTCGACCGTTCGACCACCTTCTCCCTGGCCTGGGAATGAGTACCTCACTGTCACCATTGCTCGCCTCCATCCTGCTGAAAAACACGGGCAGTCCTGCAGGCCGGTTCGACTATTCGATCCCGGCGGATCTTCCACAAACCATAGAGCCCGGCGACCTCGTCGAAATCCCCTTTCGCGACAAACCGGTTAACGGCATCGCCTGGGAAACCCGCCCAGATGACGACACTCGCCGCGTGAAGCCGGTTTCGTCCATTATACGGAAAGGCATTCTCCAGGCTTTCCAACTTCCCCTCGCACAGTGGGTATCGGACTACTACTACGCCCCGTTGGCGAAAGTGGTCGAGGGCATGGTTCCGGAGAAACTATGGAATGGTTCTTTCGATCCGGCCAAGCACCGCTCCCAAACCATCTCGCTGGGCAATGCGCTTCCTCGGGGAAAACGCCAAACCGAAGCCTGGCAAGCAGTGAAGGATGTGGGATCGATTACGTTCGATGCTCTCAAAGAAACAGTGCCGTGGATCGGGAAAGCGTTCCTCAATCGCATGCTGGACGCGGGCATCCTGACAAGCGTCGCCGGAGTGCTCCCTGCCCCGTATTTCAAAGCATCGACCGCAGATCCTAACGTTCAATCATTCCCCCTCACACCTACCCCTTCCCAAAAAGCCGCCCTCCAGACCATCCTCTTCAACGGTCCGGTTAAGCCGTATTTACTCTTCGGTCCCCCCGCATCGGGGAAGACGGAGGTCTATCTGGAGATTGCAAAAAGGAAGATCAACGACGGAAAACAGGCGCTCATCCTGGTTCCGGAAATCGCCCTGACCACGCAGCTCATCGCGTACTTCGTCGCGGCTTTCGGAACCCGCATCGCGGTCCTGCATTCGCAGCTGAATGACACCGAGCGCTGCATCGAGTGGGAACGCCTCAGGACCGGGGAAGCCCAGGTAGCGATCGGATCTCGAATAGCCCTCTTCGCCCCCTTCCGCGACCTGGGCTGCATCTGCGTCGACGAGGAACACGAGTGGACGTACAAGAGCGAGCAAACCCCGCGCTACCACGCCCGCGATGTCGCCATCAAACTGGCGGAGCTGACAAAAAGCCCGATCATCCTCGGCAGTGCCACACCCTCGATCGAGTCATTCACCTACGCGAAGCTCGGGAAGTACGGACTACTGAGAGTCGACAGGGTCTGATATCAAGCCGGTTGTGGGGGAATAGCTGCTCGCCACGTCCGGGTATCTTTCCGAGAATTCGGCCCCCAGGGTGGGGTGCCGGTGGTTAACCATGTCGATGAAAGTTTTGAGCTGGGCGGAGGCCACCTTTA
>CAYOUH010000057.1:0-5750 GCA_964407085.1 uncultured Candidatus Peribacteria bacterium
GTAGATGTATGGGCCGTGTCTCAGTCCCATTGTGGCTGGTCGTGCTCTCACACCAGCTATCCGTCGTAGGCTTGGTGGGCTGTTATCCCGCCAACTACCTGATGGAACGCAGGCTCGTCCTGAAGCGCATTGCTGCTTTACATGAGAATGGCATATGCCCCCTCATGGCTATGGGGTATTAACCAACCTTTCGGCTGGGTATCCCCCACTCCAGGGTAGATGACCGACGTGTTACTCACCCGTTCGCCGCTAGAGTAACCAGCAACACTCAAACATCTCACCGATGTCTGGGTGTCACCAATTACCCCCGCTCGACTTGCATGTATTAGGCGCACCGCCAGCGTTAATCCTGAGCCAGGATCAAACTCTTCAATAAAAGAGTTTTCATTAGCTCGTTGTCCCCACCGAAGTGGGAACGGCTTCGAAAAATCATATAGTTTTTTTTACCGAAAACATTATGAGAAAAACGGTTGCTGTAACCACCGAAGCGGTTACAGCGGAATGTCGTACAGTGTTCTACGCTGTATTGTATGGTCGTTCTTTCCCCGAATGTCAAAGAGCAACTCGCGATCAGTACCAGCCAAAGCGGAACTTCGGCGGGACCGGAAAGCGACGTGTAGTCTACTATTGTTTTCCCGCGTGTCAAAAGATTTCGGAAATATCACGGATCCGCCTTCTTGCTGCCGCAAAGGATGTGCGTAAAAGCGAAAAAGATGTGCCTTCCCTCCTCATGGCCACAGACCGTATACTCCCACGGCACACTTACCGTTTCCCTTTCCGCCCATGCCTCCTACGACCCTTCTCCCGTATTCCTTCAGCGCACCCGTCGTGCACGGCGATGGCTACGGGCATGTATTGGGATATCCTACCGCCAATGTCGATGCGGCCACGTCCGGCGTCGGACGTGCAGGATTGCAAGAGGGGGTGTATGCGGGCTACGTCCGTTTGGAGGACGGCCAGCGCTACAAAGCGGGAATGGTCATCGGTTCCGGGAATATCCACGGACAACCGAAAGTCGAGGCCCACCTGCTCGGATTCGATGGCGACTTGTATGGGCGGGAGCTGTCTTTCGAAGTGGTGCGATACCTGCGTCCCTATCGCGTGTTTGACAAGGTGGACGAGCTGATTATCCAAATCGGAAAGGATATGGAGGAGGTCGGGCGACTTCCCTGACCGTTTCGCCTTGTCCATGGAGGAGAGGGGAGTAGGATGCGTGGCATTCCTCCCTTATGAAACGCTTTGCTCCCTATCTCGTGCTCCTCGCTGCTATGCTGTGGGCGACGGATGCGCCCTTCCGCGTGCATCTGACGAAGGACCTGCCCGTCGGGTTCATCGTGTTGGTCGAGCACTTCTTCGATTGCATCATCCTGCTCCCCCTCCTGATCAGGCAGTGGACCGAGATACGCTCCCTCGGTCGTAAGCGCTGGGCGGCGGTGATCGGTATCGGGGTCGGAGGATCCGCCCTGGCGACGTTGGCGTTCACGGCGAGCTTTGCCTACATCAGTCCCTCGGTTGCCATCCTGCTGCAAAAACTCCAGCCCTTGGTCGCTATCACCCTGGCTGCCGTGCTGCTCAAGGAAAAGATCACCCCCAGGTTTGCCCTGTGGGCCGTCCTGGCCCTGGCGGGTGGTTATCTCATCTCATTCCCGACGCTGAATCCCGGGATCAGCTTTTTCGGAGAGATGAGCGGAACGCTCAAGGGTGTCCTTCTCGCCCTATCGGCCACGGTCCTGTGGGGAGCATCGACGGTATTGGGAAAGTACGTCCTCAATGGTGTCCATTTCCATACCATGACCACGCTCCGGTTCTTTACGGCCTTCCTGTTCCTGCTCGTGTGGGTACCCGTGACGGGGGGAGGCGTCGAACTGGCATCGGTTTCCGCGATGGACTGGGGATACCTGGCTATCATCGCGATGACCTCCGGGGTGGTCTCGTTGTACATCTATTATAGGGGGCTCCGCGACTGTCCCGCGTCGGTGGCGACGCTGGCGGAGCTCGGATTCCCCATCGCGGCGGTCCTCATCAACCGCGCATTCCTCGACGAAAAGCTCCTTCCCGTGCAAATCCTCGGGATGGTTCTCATCTTGTTTGCCATGTGGCGGCTGGGGAGGCGAAATACGCTGGAGGATAGGGGCTGAAAGTCAAAGAATGGATGGCTAAACTCTCCCCCTAGCACAGGGGGAGTTGGAGGGGGTATCATCCTTGTGCCACTATCCCTCCCAATCTCCCCTGTCCCTGGGGAGGAGAATGATGACCCTCCTCGACGCTCTCATAACCGACAAGCTGCTGCGCACCACGGCGGCGTACGTGAAGAAGCTCCATGAGATAGGCATCCGCCGCGTGTCCGATCTGCTGCGGTATTTTCCGCGCGCCTACGAGGATCGCAGCGAAACGCGTAAGCTGTACGACCTGGTCCCCGGGGAGGACAACGGCGCGCGGGCGACGGTCGAGGGCGTGGATGCGGTACGGACGGGTGGAGGGAAACTCCTGGTTCAGGCAGTCCTGATGGATGACGAGGGAGCCGTAGCCCAGGCAGTATGGTTCAACCAGGCGCACATGAAGACCCTATTGCATCCGGGACGGGAGTACGCGTTTTCGGGTAAGGTCGCCCTCAAGTATGGCAAATACTCCTTCCAATCGCCGGATGTAGAGCCGGCAGGGAAGGAGCAGGTGCGGACGGGGCGCGTCATTCCCTTGTATCCGGAAGTGGACACCGAAAAGAAGCACGGCGTGCGACTGACGTCGGAGTGGTTCACGAACAAGATGTTCCTGGTGCGTGATGCGGTGAAGGAGATCGCCGAATACTTGCCATCCGAAACCATTGCCATCGAACGACTGATGGGCCTGTCCGAAGCGATGCACGAGATCCATTTCCCCACCAGTCTGGAGAGTGCTGAGAGGGCCAAGCAACGGTTGGCGTTCGACGAGCTCTTTTCCCTGCAGCTCAACGCCCTGTACCGCAAGGCGCAGTACCAGCGTAGCGCGCGCGGCCTTTCCCATGCCATGCCGCTCGATCCCGATGCCGTGAAGCACTTCCTCTCCCTCCTGCCTTACAACCTCACCGATGGGCAGAAGATCGTGCTGTTCCAGGCGCTCAAAGACATGGAGAAGCCGTTTCCCATGCTGCGCCTGCTGCAGGGCGACGTGGGGTCGGGCAAGACGGCGGTAGCGGCAGTGCTGGCTTACCACGTGATCAAAGCGGGGCACCAGGCGGCGCTCCTCGTGCCGACGGAGGTACTGGCGACCCAGCATTATGCCACTCTCAAGGCGCTGTTTGAAAACGAAGGTATCGAAGTCCGGCTCTTGACCGGGTCCGTAGCAGTAGCGGAAAAGAAGCGGATCCATCAGGAGGCCGCTGACGGGACAGTCCGGCTCTTGATCGGAACCCATGCGTTACTCCAGGAAAAGGTCGATTTCCACGACCTGGGCTTGGCGATCATCGACGAGCAGCATCGTTTCGGGGTAGAACAGCGCAAGGTCCTATCCGGCTACGGGTATCCGCACGTGCTGCATATGACCGCGACGCCGATCCCGCGGACATTGGCACTCACCGCATACGGGGATCAGGATATCTCCGTGCTCAAGGAAATGCCCTCGGGACGGGCCACGATCATCACGAAGGTCCTGCCCCCGCAGGATCGGCAGAAGGCGTACGCGCTGATCGCCTCGGAAGTCGAGAAGGGGAGACAGGCCTACGTCCTCTGTCCCCTGGTCAACGCCTCCGAGAAGCTGGAGGCTAAGGCGGCGACGGAGGAATACAAGAACCTCCAAGAATCGTCGCTGGGGCGGTACCGTATCGCCTGCCTGCATGGTCAGATGAAGAGCGAGGAAAAAAAGGCCGTGATGGCAGCCTTCGCCGCGGGCGAGACGGACATCCTCGTGACGACCAGCGTGATCGAGGTGGGCATCAGCGTACAGAATGCGACGCTCATGATGATCGAGGGAGCGGACCGTTTCGGACTGGCGCAGCTGCACCAGCTGCGTGGCCGGGTAGGGCGAGGAACGGAGCAGTCATACTGCCTGCTCATGAGCGAGACGCGCACCGATACGGTACTCGACCGATTGCGTGTCCTGGAAAAGACGACCAGCGGGTTTACGATCGCGGAAAAGGACCTGGAGCTGCGTGGGGCGGGCGAGCTCTACGGTTATCGGCAGAGTGGGATGGAAGACTTGCGGCTAGCGAACATCCTGGACAGCGTGCTCATCGAACGTGCCCGCAATGCCGCCCCAGCTATTCTGGATGACGATCCCGAATTGCATAAACACCAGCCGCTTCGTGCACTGCTGCGACAAGAAGGAGAGATCGTAATCGGATGATCAACGCTTCTTCCCCAGGAGACCAAAGAACAGGTTGATCAGCGACAGCACGATGGAAAACCACAAAGCCGACCAGTAGCCGTGGACGATGAAGCCGGGGATGAACGTGGGGAGCAGGAGGACGATCAGCCCGTTTATCAGGAGCCCGAGCAGTCCGAACGTCAGGATATTGAAGGGGAGGATGATCAGCGAGATCAAGGGTTTCAGGACCGCGTTGATGACCCCCAGGATGATGACGACTACGATGAGGGCCTGGAAATTCGCGAGCTCGACGCCGGGCAACACGTAGGCGGCAACGGCTACGGAGAGGCAGCTAAGGATGAGTTGGGCGAGGATGTTCATGGGTGCGGAGAGGATGTACGGGCATCAGCATAGGAGGAATCGGGACCGGATCAAGGACCGGTGTGTTTTTCCGACCATCTATTGTCCCTTGACAGGGTAGTTGTACAACCTATGATCGCCTTGTACTAATTCTTTCCCACATTCAGGTCCATGAAGTCAACTTCTTCTCGAGTTTCGGGTACGGTTGCGCGCACAGGCCTATTGATGCTCGCGTCGTTAGGATTTGTGACGGTTGCAGGAGCAACGTTCGCAAGCGAATGGGATCAGTGGAACGATATTGACAGTATTTCATACCAACCAACGGTGTCTGAGGAGATTGTCGCCGCGACTCCGACCAATACTAGCTGGGCAGTACAACACGTAGTAGAAGAGTTGGTCGTGGAGGAGGCCCCTGTCGCTTATGAGGTGGTTCAGGAGAGTACCCCGGTCACCTATGATTTCGATCAATTTTCACCTCTTGAGATCCAAGAGCCGTCTTACCCTGAAGATTCTTGGGGTGAGTATGACATTACTAGCTCCTCCTCCCCAACCCCCAGCGTAGATGTTTCGGCGTATGGAAATTCATACGTTTCCAATCCTCTTGTTTCCCTGCGTTCCTACTGTAATGACGGAGAGCCCGGGTGTCCTCCTATCGGAACCTCACCCAGTTGTGGGTCCAACGCCAAGAGCTATGCCGCCAATGAAACTTACTTTTCTGGTGACTTCTGCAACCCAGGGCTATGTGATGACTGTGGAACGACGGGGCTCTTTCCTATCCCGGGCTCCACATCGACTTGGTATTGCCTAGGCCAAAATGGTTCGGCTAGTTGTACGGCATATCGCGAGACTTGCCCCACTGGAACAGTCCAGATAGGTGATAGCTGCGTTATTTCTACTCCAACACCTACACCCACTATTTCACCAAGTCCTGTAGCCATTCCTCCTGTACGTCCTATCATCCCTCCTCGGTCCACCTCTGTTCCCCGGTTTACTTTTGCCCCAGTAAGGGCACCCTAACCATGTGGTAGGTCGTTAGTTAGCAAAGGCCCTCTTGATGCGAGAGGGCCTTTTTAGTCCTCAAATAGCTTTCTTTTTGGTATAATCAAGAGATG
>CAYOUH010000058.1:0-5714 GCA_964407085.1 uncultured Candidatus Peribacteria bacterium
TCCAACGGAATTAGGCAGTGGTGCCGTAAATTACGGTCTTCCTGTCCCATTTTATACAGACGAAAGCGCAGGAGGGACTTTTGAAGCGATATTCCGGTGCTCGCTTAGGCCCAATATCGTATGGGAGCTGATTTCAGGAACGTATAATACGAGTTTCTGCTCCTACATCGGATGGCGCAACGTGCTACCGCTACTGGTGGATATTGCGTTTTGGGCCTTGGCAGCGAAGTGGCTTATCAGGTTCATTCGAAGAAAGACAAGCAAGGATCTTGCAACCCCGTAAGGCTCACAATGAAGATGCCATTTCTCGACCATCTCAAATCAAAGGCCAAAGCCAACCCCAAACGTATCCTTTTCCCCGAAGGGAATGATCCGCGCATCCTCCAGGCCGCGATCCATTTGGCCGAAGAAGGTTTGGCCCATCCGATCCTGCTGCATCCTGGCCACGATGCCGACATTGATGCATTGGCAGGAAAACTGAACCTTCTCGGCATCACGCTTATCGATTCTTCGGACCTATCCATCCAAGAACCCTACGCCCAGGCCTACCACGAGCTGCGCAAGCACAAGAACATCACCATCGAGGAGGCGCGCTTCATCCTGCACAACCCCGCATATCTCGGCATGATGATGCTCTGGGATGGAAAGGCCGACGGACTGGTGAGCGGTGCGCATGGATCATCCACGAAGCCCCTCGTACCCGCCTTCCAGATCATTGGCACGACGGAAGAAGGCGGCAGGGCATCGAGCTACTTCCTCATGCTCCGCACCGAGCCGGATGGGAACGAACGGCTCCTGGTCTTCGCCGACTGCGCCATCACCATCGAACCGACGGCCGAAGAGCTTGCCACCATCGCCATCCAGACCGCTGATTCCGCCAAAGCGCTAGGCATCGAACCCCGCGTGGCCATGCTCTCCTTCTCCACCTACGGCTCTGCCAAGCATGCCCTCGTTGACAAGGTGCGCACCGCTCGGGAAATGGTCAACGCGAAACGGCCCGACATCGTGTGTGGAGGAGAGATCCAGTTCGACGCTGCATTCTTGCCCGAAGTCGCGAAGAGCAAAGCACCACAGAGCCCCATTCAGGGGGATGCCAACGTCTTCATCTTCCCTGACCTGCAGTCTGGGAACATCGCCTACAAGATCACCGAGCGTCTGGGGGGATTCCAAGCCATCGGTCCTATCCTCCAGGGCCTGAAAAAACCGGTGAACGACCTCTCTCGCGGCTGCAGTGTAGAGGATATTGTGAACGTCGCTCTTCTGACCTAACCTAGCGTCTTCTTTCCAACCTCATGCTCCTCACTTCCGAATCCGTCCTGCCGGGCCATCCCGACAAGGTCGCCGACCAGATCAGCGATGCCGTCCTCGATGCGATTATTGCCCAGGATCCGAAAGCCCGCGTGGCCTGCGAGACGTTCATCAATACGGGATTGGTGCTCATCGGCGGGGAAATCACGACGGACTGCTACGTGGAAATCAACGACATCGCCCGCGGCGTGATACGCGACATCGGCTACACCGAATCGGAATACGGCTTCGAGTACCGTACCTGTTCCGTACTGACCGCCATCAACAAGCAGAGTCCTGACATCGCCCAGGGGGTCGACACGGGCGGAGCAGGGGATCAGGGGCTCATGGTCGGATTCGCTTGCACTGAGACCAACGAGCTCATGCCCCTGCCCATCAGCCTCGCACACCGACTTTCCCAGAAAACGACCGAGGTCCGGGTTTCGAAAAAACTACCCTACCTCCGTCCGGATGGAAAAATGCAGGTCACGGTGGAATATGTGGATGGAAAACCGAAGCGCGTCACGACGGTTGTCCTCTCCATGCAACATGGGCCCGAGGTAGAGCAGGGCCAGATCCGGGAGGATGCCATTGCCCAGATCATCAAACCCGTCATGGGCGATCTCATCGATGCCGATACCGTTTTCCACGTGAATCCGACCGGCCGCTTCGTTATCGGGGGTCCCGTGGCGGACGCGGGCATGACGGGGCGCAAAATCATCGTCGATAGCTACGGCGGGTACGTGGCGAGCGGTGGAGGAGCCTTCTCAGGTAAGGATCCCACGAAGGTCGACCGCAGCGGAGCCTACATGGCGCGCTACGTGGCGAAGAACGTCGTGGCAGCCGGGCTGGCGGAGAAGTGCGAGGTCCATCTGGCCTATGCCATCGGAGTCGCGGAGCCGGTTTCCGTGATGGTCCGTACGTTCGGGACAGGAAAGGTCGAAGATGAGATGCTTTCCGAAGCGGTCACGAAGACGTTTGATCTCACGCCCAAAGGCATGATCACGACGCTCGATCTCCTGCGTCCTATCTATGTGAAGACCGCCTGCTTCGGGCACTTCGGCCGATCGGAGGAAGATTTCCCGTGGGAGAGGACAGACCGGAAAGACGACCTTCTCGCCAACGTGAAATGACAGTGGAGAAGTTCCCCATCTCCGTCCTCCTCGACAACGTCCGCAGTGCCTACAACGTCGGCTCGTTTTTCCGCACCTGTGACGGGGCGGGGATTTCCAAACTGTACCTCACCGGGTACACACCCCGTCCTCCGCGCCGCGACATCACGAAGACCGCCCTGGGCGCGGATGCTACCGTCCCGTTCGAATACGCCTCCGATCCTTTGGAAATCGTGAAGAGGATGAAGAAGGAAGGCATCTCAGTAGTAGCCGTGGAGACGGGGGAGGAAAGTGTGGAATTCTCAGATTTCACTTATGCCTATCTCTGTTGTCTGGTGTTCGGGAACGAAGTGGAGGGGATACGGCCGGAAATCCTGGCCCTCTGCGATGCCCGCGTCCGCATTCCCATGCATGGCATGAAGGGATCGCTCAACGTGGTCGTCTCGGCGGGGATCATCATCTACGATGCGATCACCAAGTACCACCACCCCTCATAAGCCTCGTGCAGACGTGTATTGAACCAACGGGCCTTTCGTGCTTCAATACCGCTCTCCGCCTTACTGCCTAAGCTCCTGCAATGCCCATCCTTACCGCCACCGTCCGCGCCAACGAGTACATCGCCAAAGCCACCCGTGAAGCCATCCTGGAACCCCCTCAAGGATTCACCTTCCAACCCGGGCAGTATGTCACCCTTCTCGTACCCACGCCCGATGGCAAGAAGCTCGGTCGTTCCTACTCCATCGCCAGTCCTGTCGGCTCCTCGCACATCGTCCTGACGGTCAAGATCGTTCCCGAGGGCCTCGGTTCCGGCTACGTCGATGCTTTCACGCCCGGACAACAGGTTGAATTCCTGGGACCTCTCGGCCGATTCCTACTGTCCCCTCTGGAGAACCCCTCCCTCTTCGTGGCCACCGGCGCAGGCATTGCCCCCTTTGTCCCCATGATCGATGCCTTGCTTGCCCGGGAAACGGCACCCCGGGTCACCCTCCTCCTCGGCTTCCGCCATCAGGAGGATGCCTTTTACGTCGAACGGTTTGCAGCTCTGGCCGCCAAGCATCCGAACTTCTCTTTCATCTGTTGTCTATCCCAGCCGGACGAGGCGTGGACGGGGGAGAAGGGGCGTGTCACGACCTATCTCCAGGAACACCCTGATCTAGCCGAAAACGCGCAGGTATACATCTGCGGCAATGGCTCCATGACCAACGACGTGACTGAAATCGTCGCCTCCCACGGCATACCCCGCGAGCGGATCTTCTTCGAGAAGTACAATAACCTCTGATCGGAACCCTTCTTGGGTCTTTTTCAGAAGGCCGTTTTTTGGTATAATGCTTTTGCATTACGTCATACCTAAACCCAATCTATGAACGATTTTGAAGCTGGTTTCGGCATTCCCCAGAATGCCAAAGAACATGAAAAAGAAACCAAGGAAGAAACGCGAAAGGGGATCAATCGCCTCAAGGATGCCATCCTTGGAAAAGCTGATCATGAGGACAAGCATGCCCCAGAAGGAGAAAAAGCTAAAAAGCCAAACGTCATGAAGCTGGAGTTTGAGGGGCTGGCGGTCAAGGGAGGCGAAGAGGAATTCTCGGGAAGGTTGTCCAACATCAAGACTTGGGATATGTGGAAAAGCAAATACGGTTTCGATGCCAGCGGTATCATGTCTCTGAAAGAGGGACATAACGAATTTGACCAAGTAACTGGAGGCATATGTCGCTTGGCGGATTCTGGTCGTCTGTGTATAGAGCTGGGAATGAATTCCGGCCTGCATGAAAAGACATCGGATAAAGCCGTAGGGCACGAAAAGGAGCCACACGGCACCAAGCCAGAGCCAGACTTCTTCAGGAAAAACGAATTAGTGGTAGGAGCCTATGGCGAAAAGGAGTTTGGAAAGACCAATCTCTCGTTCAGGATTCAAGGACCACGACTCTTTCTGGACTTAAAGGCTCTACGTGAATTCGGCTTCAAGATAGGGAAGCAAGATGTCGATCTTGTTGCCGGTCCTCGGTACCGTAAAGACTTTGGCGCCGGAGGAGAATTAGGTATTGAGTGGAAGAAAGTAGGAACCTCGATTGTGGTTTCTCAGAGGGCTACTGGAGCCACGTTCACAGTGCGCTTCTGAGTTATAAGTAGAACAAAAAAACACCCCGCCGAGGCGGGGTGTTTTTAAATCCTAACGAAACCAGCTACTAGGCCACGACGGCCTCTTCGATGTGCACCAGCTTGTCCTTATAGACGCGGCGGTTGAACTTCTTGAGCTTCTTCTCCGTGAACTTCACGGTGCCGTCCTTCAGTGCGTAGAGCGTGAAGTCCGTGCCCTGTCCGACGTTCTGCCCGGGCCAGAACTTGTTGCCCTTCTGGCGGACGATGATGGAACCGGCCTTCACGGCCTGGCCTCCGAAGCGCTTTACTCCGAGGCGTTTCGCGTTAGAGTCGCGACCGTTACGTGTAGATCCTCCGGCTTTTGTGTGGGCCATGGCAAGTCCTAAGTAATTCGTAAATTCCGGGGGCGCACCCCACGGATCGCGGGAAGTGTATGGGAAGGGGGGCCTTTGCGCAAGGTTTTCCTTTTGCCCCGGACCTGCGTACCCCATACAATGCGCCCATACCCACCGCATGAAACGCGTCGACCTCAGTTCCAAGAAAGTAGCGATAGTAGCCGACTGGCTCACCAACCAGGGCGGGGCGGAGCACGTCGTAGCCGAGCTGCACAAGGCCTTTCCATCTGCCCCTATCCTGACGTCGGTCTATAACCCGAAGAAGCTCCCGCAGTTCGCCGATGCCGACGTACGCACCTCGTTCGTGCAGTATCTGCCGTGGGCGAAGACCAAGCACCAGCTCTACCTCCTGGCCTACCCCTACGCCTTCGAGTCCTTCGATCTGGACGAGTACGAAGTGGTGGTCTCGTCCGCGCATGCGTGTGCCAAAGGCGTCATCACCAAACCCTCCACGGTGCACGTATCGTACTGCCACTCGCCCATGCGCTACGCGTGGGACGGATCGCAGCGCTACATCTCCGAGTCAGGCTTCCCGTGGCTCCTGCGCAAGACCGTCATCCCGTATGGCATGCGCCGCATGCGGCTCTGGGACCGTCTGGCCGCTGACCGCGTGGACTATTTCGTGGCCAATTCCGCGCACGTCGCCCGCCGCATCCGCAAGTACTATGAACGCGAGAGCGAGGTCATCCATCCTCCCGTCTACACCGAACGCTTCTACGTGTCGAAGAACGTCGAGGACTACTACCTGGCCGTCGGGCGCCTCATTCCCTACAAACGCTTCGATCTCCTAGTGGCAGCGTTCAACGAACTCGGCCTACCC
>CAYOUH010000059.1:0-5641 GCA_964407085.1 uncultured Candidatus Peribacteria bacterium
ATGAGAATCTTCCGTTTGGTGGGCGAAAGGCTCGCAATCCCGCGTGCCTCATCCTCGGACATGGTTACCTGGTTCGTTCGGAGGCTCTCCAGTAGAATGTTATGGAGAGTTTTGGCGATTTCGGTAGCCTGGTTCAGCTTTACCTGTGTTTTCGCGTTGAGCCTTTCCGGACTACCGGTGACTATGCGCAGCAGCCGTTCTTCGGCCGGAAGGGTAAGCTTTTCTATGACGGCTAACTTAGCTTTCGCGCCTAAACGTCCGGCTGACCGTTCGGTACGAAGCCTATCGGCACGATTGCTTATCTTCGCGCCCATCTTGGTTAAGCGGTTGGAGGAGAGTAGACGGGCTTCTTCGCGCAGTGCGAGCAGCCTGTCTTCCTCTGCTAGCTTGTCTCTCAACTCCACAATCCTTTGCTTCTTGCCCTCTATGATCAACGCTTGGCTTTGGGTTATGCGATCCCGCGCTTTCCTGACCACCTGGTAGCCCTTCCTGTCCATTTTTCCGAGAGGTTCTGCACCGCTACCGAATGTCATGACATTCGCGCGGTTATCTACCTTGGCATGGATGCGCTTCAGTTCATCGTCGAACCCAGGCCTTTTTTCCCGTTGCGCCTTCATGGCTTCCAGGAGCTTGGGGGCTTCCTGTCCCGAAGGTACGTTACGGAACATAGCTTTCGGATGATCCGGAAGCGCATGGCAGGAAATCCGATGAGGGATGCTGATGGATGGCATGGGTTTTGGTTTTGTATATCTGACGATTCTACCAAAAAACCGCTCTTTTGGGAACGGTTTTCCCGTAATCATCCTGAGGTCTTTTTCGGGCTATTTCTCGACCAACCGACTGGCCTTCCTCAGCATCTTGGACAGGGGAGTTTCGCGGATGGTCAGTTCCAGGGCGAGGTTGGCCAGGGCCATGGGGGTCACGTCCTGGGGGGACTTGAGCTTCTTGGTGTAGTCGACGACGTTGGCCACGTCGCGGGGGTAGAGGTGGGTGATGCGGATCCGGCCGGTGATGTCTAGCTCCTTGCTCCATTCGGGCGTTTCCAGCGCCTGCTTGATCTCCGGGAGGAGGCTGCCGCCGCCGCAGAGGAATACCTTCGACGGGAGGGAGTGCTTCTCCACCATGGGTGCGAGGGACAGGATGAGTCCCTCGAGCCACGATCCAGTGGCGTCCTTGATGGCCTTCGTGGCCGCAGAGGGGAGGGGGCGTTTCCCCGTCTTCAGTTCTTCGGCTTCGCGATAAGGAATATCGAGGGCGCGTACTATCGCCTTCGTGAACGCCCGTCCTCCGATGCCGAACATGGCCGTGGAGCGCACCGAACCGCGCGTCACGAGAGCCACATCGGTGGTCCCGCCACCGATGTCGATGAAGAGCGCACTCACGTCACTGCCGTCGTTGAAGCCCAGGCATTTCGATACCGCATAGGGTTCGCAGGCGACCATCAGGATCCGACGATCGAGCAGTCGGGCGACCGTCTCCACCGAGCGGTACTGCATGAGCGGGGCGAAGACGTTGAACACCGAAATATCCATCCGCATCCCGGTGAAGGAGACCGGGTTGGTGACTTCCATATCATCGATACGCACGCCGGTGATCGCCGAGTGGATGAGCTTGATGTCGGTGAGCTCCTCCATGCCGCTCTCCGCTACCTGTGCGCGGATCTCCTCGAAGGCTTCCCACTGGACGCGTTCGACGATGCTTTGTAATTCCTCCGTGGTGATTTCCTTGTCCGGCGAGGAGCGCACGTATTCGATGGTACTGACCGTGCTGCGGACGAGTTCCCCAGCCAGCCCGATGATGACCCGTCCAGGTGCGACCCCCGCCTCGTATTCCGCTTCCTTTATCGCCTCTAGGCAGTTCTCCGCCACGCCCTCGATGTCGAGCACCGTGCCGGTGGCCATGTCTTTGAGCGTTTGGCGGCATTGCCCGCTGCCCAGCACGGCCATCTCGCGGCCACTGCGCTTCGTGATCAGGACCTTCACCACTTCCGTGCCGATGTCCACGACGGATACGAGGTCGCTGTCGAGGGCGCGGCCGGGGCGTTTCCGGAAGAGGTGGAGGAATTTCTGGAACATTACTAAAGGAGGATTCGCAGGCCGCGTGATCTTAGGCCAAAACGTCCGGCGCTGCCAGGGGAGAGCGGTAATCGGATTGACGATCCTCCTTCGCTTGTGCTTCGACGGACAAGATCAGGATTGAACGTGGCGCGTTTGTCCCTACAATGGCCGTACTATGATCGCCTACCTCTCAGGAACAATCCGGCACCTCTCCGAGAAGAGCGCCATCCTCGAAACCCACGGGGTAGGATACGAAGTCGCCTTGCCATCAGACCTGATGGAAAACCTCCAGGTCGGTAGACCGTTGGAGCTTTTCACCCATGCGGTGTATCGCGAGGATGAAGCGGCGCTGTTCGGGTTCGACAGCATCGCGCGGCGGGAGCTCTTCCGTACCCTCCTGACGGTCAATGGCGTGGGAGCGAAGATGGGAATGGAACTGATGTCCCTGCCGTCGGACAAGCTGCAGGCAGCGATCGCCAATGGGGATGAGGCGTATCTCACGCTGGTCAAGGGGGTGGGGGCGAAACTTGCTTCACGCCTCGTTCTCGAGCTCAAGGGAAAAATGAATGTGCTGCCTACTTCAGGCAAAGGATCCTCATTGGGCGATTCGTTGCAGGGGCTCGAGGATGCCATTACCGCGCTGGAGCATCTGGGGTATGACCGGCGGCAGATCAACCGGGTGCTTAAGGACCTCCCCAAGGAAACCACGGCTACCGAAGACGTCGTGCGATGGGCGCTGAAGGCGTTGTAGTCTTCGCTTTTTTGGCGCAGATGGTCAAAGTGTCCCAGATTTGCGAAGTTTCTCTTGACGGTCCCTAATCCATTTGTAGAATCACCTGGCAGTTGATTTCCAGCTGCAAGTGTTCGGGAGCACACTACAGCACGGGCAGGAAGCGATTTCTTCCCATGCGCAACGTGATGAAAACAGGTGAGTTTGCACGTGCCTCCGCCCTCCAGACATACAAACAAACGTCCGCTTCCTTTCCCTTCGGGATCGTGAACGGCATTGTCCGCAACTGTCAGGGCTCTTAACAGCTCACGTTTGGTTCCTTGACAGGTGCGAATAATGTGATAGAAGTATCTTAGTCCGCCTGAGGCGGAACGTTCTCGCACTCGATCTTTGACAATCGGGGTGGCCAGTGGATAAAAGACGGTATTGTGAATCCGTCGCTTCCGAAGCCCGCAAGGGACGAGGGAGTAGAGCCCCATTGGCTACAAGATAGATAACGTATTTTTCGTCGGATCGGTGAAATCCGGTCCGGCAATTGTTTTTCCGTATTACTAGTTAAAGACAAGGAAGAGTGACGACGAGAAAGTTACATTACAAGCATAGAACGGATGCCTTGACACTTTGCTCCGAAGAAGGACGCACAAAGCGTGCGATACGCCACGGTCAGCCGCTACGAGGCAACCAGCCGTGGGTCTCCGAATGGGGAAACCCCATCCACCGTAAGGTGAGATGATCCCGCCTAGCGGGAAGGAACACTCAGCCAACTGAAATATCTAAGTAGCTGGGGAAAAGAAATCACATGAGATTCCCTTAGTAGTGACGAGCGAACGGGGAACAGTCTAAACCGCGCCAACTTATAGGTAGCAGCCGTTGTTGCCGCGGGGTCGCGGGACGTGCCATTTCCTGCCTGCATGCAGGGACAAAGACTTCCATCCTGGAAGGAGAACACTCTGGAAAGAGTGGCCATAGAGGGTAACAGCCCCGTAAACGAATCCAGGTTGGATCTTTGGAGCGCGCTCCCAAGTAGGATCGGACACGTGTAATCCGGTTTGAATCTGGGTGGACCACCATCCAAGACTAAACAGGCAAAGTGATCGATAGCGTACAGTACCGTGAGGGAACGGTGAAAAGAACCCCGGGTAGGGGAGTGAAATAGACCCTGAAATTCTATGCTTACAAGGAGTCGGAGCCCGCAAGGGTGACGGCGTTCCTTTTGCCTAATGAGCCAACGACTCAGTTCCGTATGGCAAGGATAAGCCAGTAACAGGCGCATCCATAGCGAAAGCGAGTCCGAATAGGGCGAACATAGTCATGCGGACTGGACCCGAAACCACGCGATCTATTTATGGCCAGGATGAACCCTGCTTAACCGTAGGGGAAGGTCCGAACCCGTGGGAGTTGCAATTCCCTGGGATGAGCTGTGAATAGCGGAGAAATTCCAATCGAGCGTGGAAATAGGGGTGAAACACATCTACCAAATCCTGGCAACCTTCCAATTCCGCACTACCGTACCACCGGAGTCAGACTGCGACGGATAAGCGCCGTAGTCGAAAGGGAAACAGCCCAGACCATTGCCTAAGGTCCCCAAGTAATACTTAAGTGGAAAAGGATGTGAGATTGCAGATACACCCAGGAGGTTGGCTTAGAAGCAGCCATCCTTTAAAGAGTGCGTAATAGCTCACTGGTCTAGCGATCTTGCGCCGAAGATGTAACGGGGCTAAAAGTATTCACCGATGGCATGGGTTCTGCATTTATGCAGAGCGGTAGAGGAGCGTTCGCAGTGCGGCGAAGCTGGCGGGTAACCGACCGGTGGAGCGCTGCGAAGTGAGAATGTTGGCATAAGTAACTTTATTAGTGTGAAAACCACTAACGTCGGATGCCTAAGGTTTCCCACGCAACGGCAGTCGTCGTGGGGTTAGTCGGTCCTAAGGTGAGGCCGAAAGGCGTAGCCGATGGATAACGGGTTAATATTCCCGTACTACGTTTGGTTCGCCCACGTGAAGCGGAAGTGAGGTAGTTATGGTACTTGTCCGGAAGCACTTTTGTGTGACTTGGCATTTCCCATTCTTACCAAGCGACCGTGAATCGAGCAATGGGGTGACACATGGTGATCACGGAAGCGTGTAAATGACTTCACGTGTAACTTCCAAGACAGTGCTTGCAGGCAAATCCACAAGCGCGTTTATTCGAGGGAGGAGTCCGAATCTTGGCCCTAGTGGCCGAGGAGTTCCTATGATTCCCGTGTCAAGAAAACCCTCTAGCGAGAACCAATCGTAACCGTACCGCAAACCAACACTGGTAGGTGAGTTGAGTATACACAGACGAACGAGATACCTCACGTTAAGGAACTTTGCAATACAGCGGCCGTAACTTCGGGATAAGGCCTGCTCATGGACCCGTCCGTTTATTCAGGCGGGTGCCTTTGAGCCACAGCAAAAGAGCTCTAGTGACTGTTTACCAAAAACACAGGTCTCTGCAAACGCGTAAGCGGATGTATAGGGGCTGATGCCTGGCCAGTGCCAGAAGGTCACGAGGAGGGGTTCACGCCCTGAATCTAAGCCCTGGTGAACGCCGGCCGTAACTATAACGGTCCTATGGTAGCGAAATTCCTTGTCGGGTAAGTTCCGACCTGCACGAATGGCGTAACGATTTGGGCACTGTCTCCACAAGATGCTCGGCGAAACTGTAGCAACAGTGAAGATGCTGTTTACCATCTGGCAGACAGAAAGACCCCGTGCAGCTTTACTATACCTTGACGTTGAGTTTTGATTCGATGTGTACAGGATAGGTGGGAGCCTTTGAGGCTTGGACTCCGGTCCAGGCGGAGGCGACGTTGGGATACCACCCTCATTGC
>CAYOUH010000060.1:0-5625 GCA_964407085.1 uncultured Candidatus Peribacteria bacterium
AGGATTATCCGGATGCTCATCGGCGAGGGGATCACTCCAGGGGAAATACAACTCGATGTTGGTCAACCGTCAGGCAGGGGGAGTCGGCAGTCACATTACGCGTGCTTGCAAATCGCCGGGGGCGCAGCAGTCAAGGACCTTCTCATTCCTTACAATAGCCATGGAGCGATATACATAGGAGAAAAAGGGGGGTTTTCCACGGGATGGCAGTCTAAACTTCAATTGAAGAAGGATGTACCTTACGTGACCCGCAAAAGCCATTTCCCGGAAACATGGGTGAGTAACTTACGCCTCGGTATTTTTTGTACCTTGGAAGAGAGAACTCGGATTCTCAAAGAGCTCAGAACGCTCGGACCGGGCTTTTTTCTTCAGGGAATGGCACAGCTATATAGAACTTGGCCAGATAAAAGAATACTGTTCCGTGAGGTCCCTCTTTCTTTAGTCAGTGTGATGTGGATTTTACATGAAGGCCGGGGAGATCCATTGCAAATAACAGCTAGCCCCCACTGGAACGACCCGATGCGTCGCCGCATATTAGAATCCATATACGGTCTAGATTCCGATGAAACGAAGGTTTTTGATGACTTAGTTGCCCTACACCAACAAGATACGCAGCAGTTGGCAGCAACATTAAGGAGAGCTTTTCCCTCTTGGGAAGATTTCAAAAGAACCGCTTATCAGCCGAGATTCGATCTTGCGTGGATCATGTGCAAAGAGGAGGGAGCGGAGGAGTCGCATAGAAATGAAGTGTTGGAAAGAATTTTACGCTCAACTAAGGCCCCCAAGTTAGGCTTACGCCTATTGGGTAAGAAGTTCGGAGCCATTAAAGATCAAGAGATCGTTACCATCGCGGCCAAGGTGTACCCAGAAGAGGCGGCCGGCGTCATTAAACGGTCAGATACTGTTAAGGCAGCCCAGGGCACAAGATTGGAAGCGATCCAAAGCGCGCCGCCCGGATTATTTTTCCAGCCGGATGGCCAGATTAATCAGGATGCAGTAGGTGCATTCTTTGGCGGCGATATTCCTGTAAATGAATCGCCCTTCTGCACGGACCAGGGTGCCTTACAGCATCTTAGTTATGACTTCCTCCATAAACTAGCTAGCGGGATGCGGTGCGCCGGCTATAAGAAGAAGGGGGCAGGGATAGTTTTGACTAGGAAAGACAAAAAAACCATTTTGGGTATATGGGGAATCAATCCGGAGCATATGGCACACAACATCAAGACCAATTAGTCCTAATAAAACCTATCGTAGTCGTGCATCACGAGCTCGGCGTTGATTTTCCGTATGACTTCCAGGACGACGCCCACGACGATGATCAGACCCGCTCCAGAGAGCAGTACGGGCACACTGCCGGTTCCAAGCTCTGTAAAGAAGTACTGGATGACGTAGGGCGAGACAGCGATGGCAGCGATGAAGATACCGCCCGAGAGGCAGAGGTGGTACGAGATGCGGCGCAGGTATTCCGCCGTCTGCGATCCGGGGCGCACTCCGGGGACGAATCCTCCGCGCTTCTGAATGTTCTCCGCGACCTGCTCAGTGTTGAACGTGACCGACACGTAGAAGTACGTGAACAGGAGGTTGGCCAGGAAGTAGATCAGCACGTACGGCCAGCCGGGAGCGTTGGGGTTGAAGTCGCGCAGGATGGCGTCGGAGGCGGCCTTGATCCATGGCGTACTCGATCCCTGGAAGAGGTTGGCAAGGATGCTAGGGAAGGTCACGAGGGAAACGGCGAAGATGATCGGAATCATGCCCGCCTGGTTGACGCGGATAGGCAGGTGGGACTGTTCGGCGGCACCGACCTTGCTGCGGCCGGCATAGGTGATGGGGATCAAGCGTTGGCCTTCGGTAAAGAGCACGATGAGCGCCGTCATGACGACCGTCAGCGCCAGCATGATACCCCCGGTGACGAGCTGCTGCTGGTCGACCGGCGCGAGGGTTATGGACTGCGTGATGACTTCCGGGAGGCTGGCGACGATGCCGACGAAGATCAGCATGGAGATACCGTTGCCGATGCCCTTCTCGGTCATCATTTCCCCGAGCCACATCAGGAAGATGGTGCCCGCGGTGACAGAAAGCATGATAGGCAGCATGACCGAAGCATCATTCGTCCCGGCGATAATGGGCGTTCCGGTTCCGAGGTTGTTGAGCAGCAGGATCATGCCGTAGCTCTGCAGGAACGCCAAGGGCAGGGCGAGGTAGCGCGTGTACTTGTTGATCGTGCGCTGGCCCTGTTCACCCTCTTTCGACAACGCCTCGAACTTCGGCACGATCACCGTCAGCAGCTGCATGATGATCGACGCATTGATGTAGGGCGAGAGTCCCATCAGGACGATCGAGAAATTGTCGATGCTTCCTCCGAGCAGGGCGTTGAAGAAGCCCAGGGCGGCGTTCTGAGCGAAGACCTGCTGCAGGGCTGCGGTGTCGACCCCAGGAACCGTGATGTGCGTGACGAGGCGGTATACGAAAATACCCAGCAGGGTGAAGAGGATCTTCCTGCGCAGGTCAGCCGAATTCCAGAGAGTACGAAGGTAGGAGATCACGGTGTATTGCGGTTATTGGTCGTCGGGGAGTACACCCCGGACTATTCTTCCTGCTTGTCGTCCGCTTTGGCTTTTTTCGACTTCTTGCCGGGAAGTTCTTCCCCAGCAGGTTCGGCAACGACGGTGAACGTTCCACCGGCCTTCTCGATGGCGGAGCGCGCCGTGGCGGAAGCAGGAATGGAAACGGTAAGCTTGCGAGAAAGGGTGCCCGTGGAGAGCACCTTCGCGGCGCGACTCTTGCCGGGGATGATACGCTTTTCCTTGAGCGCTGTGAGCGTCACTTCGGATCCATCCTCGAAAGCGTTGAGATCATCGAGCGAAACCGGTGCGGAGTAGACTTTCATCACGCGGTTGAAGCCCTTGTTCTTCGGCAGCTTCTGGATGAAGGACGTCTGGCCTCCTTCGAACTGGCCCGGGACCTTGCCCCGACCACGCGAGAGTTGGCCTTTCTGACCGCGTCCGGCGGTCGTTCCCTTGCCGCTGGAGTTACCGCGGCCGACGCGCTTGGAAGGACGGCGCAGTTTGGAGGTGAGGGTGTGGAGATTCATGGGAAGAGAGCGATTCTAGGAGTTCTACTTATTCGGCGGGATTTTCAGGGGTGGGTGCAGCAGGGGCTTCGACCGGAGCGGGAGCAGCGGGTGCGGCAGGCGCGTCCTCGCGGCGACCACCACGGCCACCATCACGACGAGGTCCGCCACGACCGCCATTGCGGCCGCCCGGACGGCCTCCACGGCCTCCTCGCTCGTCGCCTTCTTTCTTGGCTTCGGGACGGCTGGAGATGGAAGCACGGCCGCGGGGTGCGCGGTCATCGAGGGGGGCGGGCTCGCCTTCCTTCTGCGTGACGGGCGTGTCCTTGCGGGGCTTCATCGTCTTGAAAGCAGCGATCAGGGCCTGGGCGTTGAGCAGCTTGTTGGACGAACCGTGCATCTTGCTCAGGATATTGCGGTATCCGGCCAGGGCGAGCATCTTGCGGATGACCGAACCGGCGATGATTCCCGTACCCGAACGGGCGGGGAACAGGTCGACATGGGCGCTCTTGTAGCTGACGCGGGTCTCGTGGGGGATGGTCCCGTTCCAGATCGGCACGTGGATCATGTTTTTCTTGGCCTGGCGGGTAGCTTTCTGCACGGCGGAGTTGACCTCGTTGGCCTTTCCGGTTCCCAGGGCGATCTTGCCATTGCGGTCCCCGACCACGACCACCGCGCGGAAGCGCATGCGGCGTCCACCGGCCACGACGCGGGTCACGCGGTCGACGCTCAGTACTTCTTCCTCGAATTGTTTATCCTGGATGGGCTTGGGCACGGGACGAAAGGATGGTTACGGATGGGGGAGGTTCTAGCCGAGAAGATTAAAATTTCAAGCCGCCTTCGCGGGCACCATCGGCCAGAGCTTTCACGCGGCCATGGTACTTGTAGCCTGCGCGATCGAACACCACGGCTTCGACTTTCTTCTCGAGGGCCAGCTTGGCCAGTTCCTTGCCTACGGCTGCGGCGCGCTCGACGCGGCTCCCCTTGCCTTTGGCTTTCAGGTCGGAGGCGGCGGCGATGGTCTTGCCTGCCTGGTCGTCGACGATCTGACCGTGGATATGCGTCAGGCTGCGGTACACGACCAAGCGGGGCTTGGAGGAGTCCATGCGGGCCTTGACCCTGTTGTGTCGCGCGAGGCGCTTAGTTTGCTTGGGAAGCATGGGGATTAGTCGAAAGTCATCAAGTCGTAAAGTCGAACGGTTGGTTTTACTTGGCTGCGGACTTACCGGCCTTGCGGCGGACCTTCTCGCCCTGGTAGCGGATTCCCTTGCCCTTGTACGGCTCGGGCTTCTTCAGCTTGCGGATGCGGGCGGTGATTTCACCGACGAGGGCCTTGTCATGACCTTCGACGATGATCACTACGGCATTCTTGTTTTCAGCATCGATGGCAAACTTGATTCCTTCGGGGCACTTGAAGAGGACGGGGTGGGAGAATCCGAGGGCCAATTCGAGGTCCTTGCCCTTCATGTTGGCCTTGAAGCCGACGCCCTGCACCTCGAGCTTCTTCACGAAGCCGTCCGCGACGCCGGTAACGGCATTGGACAGGAGGGTGCGGGTGAGTCCGTGCAGCGACTTCTGCTGCTGGGATTCATCACTGCGCTCGACGATCAGCTCCGACCCCTGCAGGGAAACCTTGAGGATCGGGTTGAAGGGAACCATGAGGGTACCCTTGGGGCCCTTGATCTCGACGACCGCGTCCTTGACGGTGACCGTTACGCCCGACTTGACCGGAATTGGTTGTTTTCCTATGCGCGACACTTGGGTGGGGGAGTTATAGGTTGATCAGGTTCACATCACGTAGGCCTCGCAGATGACCTCGCCGCCGACGCCTTCGGCGCGGGCCTGCTTGTTGGTCATGACGCCCTTGGGCGTGCTCAGGATCTGGATTCCCAGTCCGCTGCGTACGGCGCGGATCTCATCGACACCGACGTAGAGGCGGCGACCCGGCTTGCTCATGCGGCGGAGCGACAGGCGCTTATCGGCCTTCATCTTGATGGAGAGCTTGGGGAATTTCCCCTTGCCGACGGTTTCGAAGCCCTCGATCATCCCGGCGTGCTGGAGGACTTTCAGCAATTCGACCTTCAGCTTCGACGTCGACACGGACACGGTATCGTGCTTGCGGGTCGAGGCGTTCTTGAGCTGGTTGATGAAGTCGGCGATAGGATCGGTCTGCATTCGAAAGGGGGAAAGGGAGCGGGTAGAGGGAGAGCGAGTGATTACCAGCTGGAGCGCTTGACACCCATCAGGGCGCCGTCGTTGGCCAGCTCACGGAAGCAGATGCGGCACCTCCGGAAGTCGCGCATGTAGCCCCCTACGCGGCCGCACAGGCTGCAGCGGTTGTAGACGCGGGTGGGGAACGGCGGCTTCTTGCCGGCTTTGAGAGCCGCGATGACGCGGTTACGCTTGTTCTGGGCACCGTTGATCTTGGAGAGTTTGGCCATGGAGGCGGGGGCTTGGTAAGGGTAACTTAGGCGTCTTTCTTGAAGGGCCAACCGTAGGATTCGAGCAGGGCGATGCCACTATCCTTGTCCCATGCGGTCGTCGTCAGGCTGATC
>CAYOUH010000061.1:0-5426 GCA_964407085.1 uncultured Candidatus Peribacteria bacterium
GATGAAGTTGGCGGGGAAATTGGCCTCGAACTTGTTCCGATGTTCGAAGGGGTAGTGCTCCTGGGCGTAGGGCATGCTGCCCGACTCGAACCAGCAGTCGAGGACTTCGGGGACGCGGTGCATCGTTCCGCCGTGGGAGGGCAGTTCCTGGGCCTTGGCATGCTTGGGATACCTTCTTGCCAATGCCTCCTCGGACCAATCCGCCGACGAATTTCCCTGGAGGGACTGCTCAAGTACGTACAGTGGATCGCCGTGGGAAACGATCAGCACGTTCTCATTGGGGTATCTCTTGCGGATATCTTCATACGCCGCGGTCATACGCTTCTCGATCTGTGCGTACGATTCCCCACCTGGGAAAGGAACGTTCGGATCCTGCGCACAAAGTCTCCATGCCGCCATAAAGCTCTCGTCAAAGACTTTCCCTTCAAACTCACCCGTATGCGTCTCCAGGAGCCTATCGTCGTATTCGACTTCCAATCCCAATCCCTCAGCAATGATTTGCGCGGTTTGCTTGGTGCGCAGGACCGGAGAAGCAACGATGCGGGTAATGTTTTCCCCCCGCACGTCGTCCGCAACCATTTTAGCCTCTTGCCTGCCTTTCTCTGTCAGGGGGAAGATCTCGTCCGTACTACGTGACATTATCTTCTTCACGTTCTTCTCCGATTCGCCATGACGGGCATAGAAGACCTTTCCCTGACCCGCATTTCCGCATCCACATTTCCAGCTCAAGCCGTCCACGATGTGCTTGTGCAGATCGAACTCACGGCCGGTTTCCAGATCGACGTAGATCGTCAGAGACTTCCCAGGCTTGATCGTGAGCAGGTCGCGTTTACGGTAGAACTCCTCCCACTCCAATCCGCGAAGGGCCTTGATCATCAGGCGCATGGGAGCTGAGTGCGAGCAAACGAGGATCCGTTTCCCGGCAGCGTCGGTCAGAATCTCGCGCAGGAAACCAGTCGTCCGCTCCTCGAGCATCGTATCACTCTCCCCGGTTTCTCCCCAGACATGGGCCACCCTCTCCTCCGCCGTCATGGCCATGAATTGCTCACACGCTTCCACGTACGCAGGATCATCCTTGCGAGTACCCTCCCATTTTCCTTTGCTGATTTCGCGAAGGCGATCATCGATCTTGGCTTCTCCCAGCCCCTCCACGGTCTGTCGGGTACGCAGCATTGGCGAGCAGTACACAGCGTCGAATGCCTGGTCACCGAATGAATCGCGGAGCTTCTTGGCTTGTTCCTGTCCCTTCTCCGTCAGGGGCAGCGCTTCCGTATCGGAAGCGGCATTGATCCCCAGGGTCTGCTTGGTACTCTCGCCATGCCGTACGAGGATGATCTTGACCATCCTCTCAGGAACTTTGGCGAACAGTTCCTCCACGGAACCAAAGGCTTCTGATTTCCCACAGCCATCACACTGCCAGATGGGCAATGGCGCTCCCCAGTAGCGGCTTCGGGAAACCGCCCAGTCCCTAGCACCCTCCAACCACTTGCCGAATCGGCCATCCTTCATGGATGCCGGAACCCACGAGGTTTGCGCGTTGTTCTTGAGGAGCTGCTCTTTGAGCTTCGTCACGGCTACGTACCAGGTCGGTACGGCACGGTAAATGAGCGGCGTATCGCAGCGCCAGCAGTGGGGATAGGAGTGCTGGAGCGTGCTACCCGGATCGCCGAAGATAGAGCCTTGGTTCTTCAGAGCTTCGATAATGTTCTTCTTGGCTTCGTGGACGTTCTGTCCGGCGAAATCGGGGACTTCGTCGGTAAAGTTTCCCATCGCATCCACCGGGTTCACCATATCGATACCAGCCTGCTTGCACGCGTTGTAGTCGTCTTCCCCGTACGCGGGAGCCATATGCACTACCCCCGTTCCTTCTTCTTTATTGATGAAGTTCCCCGGAATGACCTGGAAGGCGTTCGGTTGATCCTTGAAGTATGGGAAAAGAGGTTCGTAGGTTTTTCCTACAAGATCAGCACCGTTTAGGAACTCTTCTGTACAAAGATAGTTAGGATTTTCTTCCTCCTTTCCTGTCCGCAAGTCTAGTATCGGACTCATCGAAGATTCCCCAGGTTGGCTCAGGCTAAAGTCCGGGAACATTCTCTTTAGATAAGCTGCACCCGCCCAATAAGAGACTCCATTTTCTTTGAATCTTACGTATCTTTCTTCAGGATCTACCGCCAATCCTAGGTTACTTGGCAAAGTCCATGGCGTAGTCGTCCATGCCAAGACATAGGTATTTTCTTCATCTTTCAACTTGAACTTCACCGTCAGGGCGGGGTCTTGGCGATCCTTGTATTCCGATCCCGCCTCGAAGTTCGAGAGGGCCGTCGAACAGCGGTAGCAGTACGGAACGACCTTATTGCCTTGGTAGACCAACCCCTTGTCCCACAGCTGCTTGAATACCCACCACACGCTCTCCATGTAAGGTGCGTCCATCGTCTTGTAGTCGTTGTCCATGTCGACCCAGCGGCCCGTGCGCTCGACCAGCGCGCGCCAGTCGTGGGCATAGCGCATCACGATGCTCCGGCATTCCTCGTTGAACTTGGCAATGCCGTATTCCTCGATCTGCTTTTTGCCCGATATCCCCAGCTCCTTCTCCTTGATATTCTCGATCGGCAGGCCGTGGCAGTCCCACCCGAAGCGGCGCTCGACACGGTGTCCGCGCATCGTCTGGTAGCGCGGGATGACGTCCTTAATAACCCCTGCCAGGATATGGCCATAGTGCGGTAATCCCGTGGCGAAGGGTGGCCCGTCGTAGAAGGTGAAGGAGTTCTCCTTGTCCCGCTCGTCGATGCTGCGCTGAAAAATTCTTTCTTTCCTCCAGAATTCTAAGATTTCCTTCTCGAGCTCGGGGAAGCGGACTTTGGGATTTACGGCGGAAAACATGGGAGAATTGGAGCAGATGGAAAAGCAATGGTAGGATTATAGGAAGGAAAAGCAAAAAACCAACCTCTCCCATCATAAAATATGTCTTTGGACCAACCTCCGGATTCTGACGAAAGAGCGGATATCGATCCCCTTAGTACCCTGAAGCACGCTGCCCGAACCGTTGCACTTATCTTGGTTGTCTATTTAGGCTCCCTCTTGGACCAGAACGCCAGTAAGAGTCTCGACCGATCTACTCTCGAACAGGCTCAGGCCTTAGCAGTGAAGCTCGTTACAAGAGATATCAATACGGTGACGATCGACCTTACAGACTATCCATCCGCCCTTCTTCCGCAGCAACAGGATGCATTCCGGAAATTGGTGCGGAGTCATTATGCCCAGCACTGTCAAGATTGCCCCGCTATCAAAACTATCCGGATCAACGGGCAATCGATGGAAATCACCTTCGACCCGCGAGCCGATACGCAACCAGGAAAAGTCCCACCGTCAGCCAAATAGCTTTCCACTGCGGCGCGAAGGCCCACAGCGTCAGGTCGATGACGATCCAATGGCCGATGTAGATGAAGAGCGATTTGTCCCCGAGCCATGCGAGGAAGATAATCGTCTTTTGAATGAGCTTACTCTCCCTTCTGGTCAGCCAGGAGAAGGCCTGTGCTACGAGTGCCAGAACAAGGAATGAGGTCCAGAGGTAGTAGGGCCGGATCGGGAATTCGTTGGCAGATAGCGCGAAGGATGATGGAGGATCGATGAGGAGCGATGAAGCTGCCAGGATCGCGAAGATCCCGAGTGCTTTCCATGCCACGGTTTGCCATCCGAGCTTGCCCCACAGGAACCCGATGAGGAACGTGGGCAGCCAGAGCAGGAGCGGGTACAGCACGTACCCATCGGAGAAGAGGAACTTCACCAAAGGATTCTGTGAAGCACCTGGCTCGTACAGGTACACGGGAATGATGGAGAGCACTGTCAGGAAGAACAGCGTCATCTTCCCGCCTTCAGTGCATTCCTCTCCTTTCGTGTCCGTTCCTCCCTTGGAGGCCCAGAGGAAGATAGGAGAAATGAGGAGAAAGGCCCCGATGGAGAGGATGATGGTGATCGGGACGGTGAAGGTATGGAAGGAGAGGATCTTCACGACCGTTGCCCACGATTTCTCCGGCAGTCCGTAGAAGGGTTCGGTGGAGAAATCGAACAGGAACAGCTTCGCGATGTTGTACGCATAAAAGATCAGGATGAGCTGAATGCCTCGCATCCAAAGGCGCTTCGTAGCCGTCCACAGGGGCTTGCGCCCATAGGCTATAGCTACCACCGTGCCGGAGAGCGCGATGAACCACAGAGGACCCACGTAGAGGATTTCCTTCGACCATTTCTCCCATCCCATTCTGCCCCACTCGATATTCGACCAGTCGATGAGGTGGATCAGGATGATGAAGACCATGCCCAGGCCCTTTAGGCACGAAATGACGGGATCGCGCTTTTTAGGTACAGGGGCTGCGGCAGACTGGGAATCGGTGGGCATGAATGGTAGGATGGAATGAACGCTTTATATGCCCGCCCTGGCCAAAATCCAACCCAAACGGGTCAATATCCTGGAACTGATCAACGGCTCGTTCATGACCGAGGACCGCAAGGAGTATTGGCGCAAGGCGGTGCCGACACTGGGTATGGAGCAGAAGAGCGCCCTGGTGAAGATGTTGCTCGACGAGCGTGACAGCATCACGGAGGAGGATGCTCGCAGGATCGAGGAAGAAGCCAAGGCCGCCGAGAAGCGCATGTGGAAAGCCGCCGAAAACCTGGTCAAAAGCAAAGACGACCGTAATGCGAATAAAATCCTGACTATCCTCGCGAAGGCATGATCCACAGGAACGACGCATTCAGGAACGCATTCCCGACGATATTCTTCGAAAAGCAAGGCGGATTCGACGCTGCGGAGAAGGTGGCGACCAAAGAGACCGTCGAGGGTACCGTAAAATCCCCTGCCCAGCGTGCAGCGGAAGCCAATGCCCGACTGGAAGCGACGAAAGTGAAGTTCAAGGATTTCACGCCTGAAGAACAGAGACTTATTTTCGAAGCAGGCAAGACTCCCCTTTTGACATCGCGCCAGGCCAAGGCCGATCAGGCATCGGACGGACTCCGCAACGAAGTCGAGTCCGCTCCTTCCGAATCCCTCCAACACTTCAAGGATCGCCACGGGGTCAAGGTTGAACTTCCCACGCAGCTCCAGAAGATTACCGAGACGACCACGAAGAAGGGTGGTTTCGACGGCCTCGGAACCGCGTTCTCCGTTGCTACATTGACTCCCACCTATGACGTTTCAGAGACGGAGCACGACACTTCCTGGAATACCAACGACAAGGTAACAGCCAAAGTTGACCTCGGCCCCGAGCGTGGAGGGGTGCGTACGGTGGAACTGGGAACGATCGGCACCCTTCTCGCCCAGCGTGAAGGTCCTGCCGGCATGATGGAGAGTATCCTTACTAAATTGGACGAATGGTGGGCAAAAGAACATCCTCCGTTGGCTGCGCAAAAGAAACAAGATGGGGCCATCACCC
>CAYOUH010000062.1:0-5418 GCA_964407085.1 uncultured Candidatus Peribacteria bacterium
GCGGCTAACCGTTCCTAGGGGGGAATGAAGACCGGCGAAGATCGGCTTTTTGGCGTATTTGTGGTATGATGGGAGGAATACCATGGAAACGAATACCCCTCCATTTACGGAGATATCCCACACCCGGCGTAACCTCGCTGCCCTGTCCTACGCCTGGATCCTGAGCCTTCCCGTCCTGCTCTCCGGGAAGGATGATCCGTTCGTGGGACCCCATGCCCGCCAAGGAACACTGTTGTTCACATTCAGCATCATCGCCTGGTTCATCCCCTACGCCGGATACGTGCTCGAGCTCCTCCTGGGAGTCGCCATGGTGACTGGATACATCCGAGCCTCGCAGGGCCGATCCTTCACGTTGCCCATCTCTACGGACGGCATCTCTGGCCTTCTCGCGCGGAGCAGGATGGAGTGGAATCGTCTATGGGGCAGAGCGGGTCCTCAGGATATTCCACCGAGCCCGGTAGACGCGTCGGAACGCGAGAACCAACTTTCAGCCTGTGCCTACTTGTCCATCGCCAGCGTGATAGTGGCGGATAACGACCGGGATTCTCCGACGATACGCTTCCATGCCCGCCAGGGAATGACCATATTTCTCCTATCGGTATTCGCAGGCCTCCTGGGGACACCGGGGAGATACCTCCTCGTTCTCCTCCTCATCGTCAGCGTCGCGGGATTCCTGTCCGCCCTGATGGGAAAGGCCACCCGCCTACCGTTGATTCACGCGATTTCACTTCATCTCCCCAGGGTGGATGCCGCTTGGAGCACGATCAAGAATCGGATCCTGGGATGGTTCGGCTTAAAGGGAGATCTCCCCTCTCCTACCCTACAAGCCCCTCCTGATGACCGGGAAAGGAGCTTGGCGATGCTGTCCTACTTCCTCCTCGGTCCGGTATGCCTCCTTGCCCCGAATCCATCACCATTCGCCACCTTCCACGCGCGTCAAGGGCTCCTGCTCAACGCTACCCTCATCGGGCTTTACGCCCTCTACCCCACGGCCTATAGTGCCCTTGCCATCGTAATGGCTCTCACCCTCCTCGGTGCCTCCCGTGCCCATCGGGGCCTGCGCTCATCTCTCCCCGTGGTTTCAGAGCTGGTACACGGCCTCGCGTGGGGTTTCACTGTCACCAAACGACATGCTCAGATTCCCGAACTTCCTCACGGTCAGCAAGCTCCTACGGGAGACGACAGCCTACACCATGGTTGAGCTCATCGTGGCCATGGCGATTATGCTCGTGCTCGGCACGGGTCTGGTTTACATTTCCTACGATAGCCGTGCTGAGAAGGTGGAGGTCGACAAGCGCAAGCTGGAACTCATCCGCCAACAGGTCGAAAGTTACAAGGTGAAGAATGATACCTACCCCACCCAAATCAATCTCGCCACGCCGAGCCCCACCCCGTAAGGGCGGTGGATGGACCCTGGCGGAAATGCTGGTCGTGACGGCCATTTTCTCCATCGCCACGGTCCTGCTCTTCGTCGTCTTCGAAGACCAGGACTCATTCACGAACCGGACCGTGATCGAAAGCCTGAAAAACGGCGTACGCGATGCGCTCATCCGGGAGATGACCGAACGCAACGGAAACGGCTACGTGCTGCTCGAGAACGGCCAACAAGGATTCACCTATGTCCAAGGAGGGCAATACCCTTACCGCCTCACGGGAGTGTCGAATGCCATGGGGACGGACATCGGGACATCCCAAACCAGCTTCACCCTGCGAGTGGACAAACTCAATGCCGGAACCTACGGTCCTCTGACACAATCTCTCGCCACCGAAGGCCTCACACTGGTGTACTATCCCGAAGGACGGAACGAAAGTTCCGTACCGACCGCGACTCCGACATCGAACCCCACCCCGCCGGTGTATGGTACGGTCATCGATCGTCCCTCGCTCGGGAACCGCACCATCTTTTACCTGCAAAAGAATGGCAAGCCGGTCTCCAACCGGGTGGAATTCGCCTTCTTCTCGGGACGCAATGTGAACACGAACTCATCGGCGGACACCCTCTCTTCGCTCTCTTCCGGGGGGACCGCCAGTGAAGTGCGGATCACCGTCAGCCCGTTGGGGAACCTGACCGCGGTCAATAACCTCAACACGAACGCGACCTCGCTGCAGCTTAGCAAGAATGGCACCAGTATCGGAACGCCATTTGTTATTCCCATCGACCTGGAATGAAAAAAAATGCCACCAGAACCCAGGCCTTCACCCTGATCGAAAGCGTCTTTGCTACCCTCCTATTCGCGATCCTGATCAGTGCGACGTTTTCTGTCCTGCGGTACATGGGCCAGACCACGCAGGAGAGCCGCGACGCCATCCGCATCGCCCAACAGCTGGAGAACAACATCACCATCCTGCGTGCCCTCACCCGCCAGAACGGCTGGGAAACCTTTCTCCAGAACTACTTCGTCACCCCCCGAACCTACGCGTTAACCACGACAGCGCCCTTTGCCACACCGGCACCCGTGACCCCCATAGCCGAAGGCGAGTGGCGCGTCACGCTGACCGCCGACCCCGAGCTCGGACCATACCTGTCGGGGATCAGCTTGAATACCACGGCCGCTCCTCCAACGTACACGCTAACCTTTTCCTCGGCCGTATATGCCAAAGTCAGAGACCCCAACCAGCTCATTCCCATCATCAGCTCCGCGTCGGCCAAGTGGCTCGATGACAGCACCAATTTCGCCAATGTACCTTCGGGCGCAAGTACCAGCATCACGGTAACTAGTTCGGTCAGCCAAGTCGCCGCGCTCGGCGGACAGCGGCTCAAACCCACGGGCAACGTCGTCGATGCCGAAGAGCGCAGTGACACGACCTCGCAGACAGGAGTCCTGATCCCCACTTCTGCAGCTAGCCCAACCGTCGGCTATCCGTCCGTGGTCCGAGCGCGGTTCCAGACCGTCAGTGGGGGAACCAGCCTCACCTACACCACTACCCTCAGTGCCGAACAATGACCCGTCCAGCAACACAACCCGGGTTCACCCTGCTCGAAGTCATCATGTCCTTGGCCATCTCCGCAATGCTGTTCGTCGGCATCAGCAGCGTCCTATCGGCGTCCCTCTCGTATTCCCGCGACGTGACCGGAGTCGTACGCTTCCGGCAGGAGCAACAGCGCATCTACCTCGCCTTGCGGAATGCGTTCGCCGAGGCCGAAAAGGTGATGTTCTCCTCGGCGGGCAAAGTGATCCTGCGCAACAAATCAACTTCCGCCCTGCGCCCCTTCACCATCATCGAGAACCCGGGAGGAACCGATAACCGCCTCATCATCCAGGACTTCACGATCGACCCGGCGAGCCCCGCTACACCGACCACGGCGCCCAGACCGACCAAAGACGTGACCACCGCTGGAAAGACCATGCGCCTGGATCCTGCCACGAACCGCGTGATCATCGGAACGAACCCTACCACTCCTTGCACGTCGACCTTCACCTCTCCTTGCATCCTCTTCAATTACAAAAACAATACGCTCGATTTCGGCATCACGGGCAATGCCCCCTTCGTGGGAGCACCCCTGATCACGGATATACAGGCGGACCCGAGTGACCCGAACAACTTCATCCAAATCCTCTCTCCGTACGAGAAACGCGAATACCGCATCAGGGTAACCGCGAACCAACAACCTACCGTCACCTTCATTACCCTGGCGGGGAGCGGTGAATTCCCGTACTACTACGCATCCGGAACAGCTACTACTCCGGCCCTAGGAGCAGCAACCAGCATGGCCGGAACTCCACCTGCGACGAAACCGTTCCAAATCACGTCCTTCGTCCGCGCAACGCCAGCCCCCGGCAACCCACCCCTGGATGTCATCACCCTGACGCTTACGGACCTGACGAACACGACCCGCCAAGCGACCATCGTGATCCCCGTTCTAGGATTATAGCGCTACTCGAGGGAGTACGCCTCGACGAGCTCTTCTCCCGTGAACCCTACCAATTCGGGTTCGTTTTCGACCTGCAGTCCGCACTTCCGATGGATAGCTACGCGAACAGCCCGGAACAGGCCCAGGACATCCTGGGAATTGGCCGATCCGTCGTTGAGAATCACCACTGGCTGGGAGGGATTGAGGAAAGCTCCCCCCATGCGCATATCCTTGAGCCCGAAAGCATCGATCAGGAAGGCTGTGGGAACCTTCACATTACCTGAAGCATCGGTATGCCTCGCGTACCGCTCCATCCGTACCACGTAGGCTTGGTCGCATTCGGATTGGATACTCTCTCGAAGGTTCCCGAAGTACTCTGGAGAAAGCATGACCGCCTTGAAGAACGAACCCGCACTGCCATTCTGGGCCACTGTCGGATACGGGAACTTGTTCTCCCGGATACGGATGACCGCCTCGCGGATCTCGGCGATGGAAACTTCAGTGGCGTCCCGACCTGCGAAGGTTTTTTCCAGATCCGCATACGAGAGGTTGGGCCGGGGAAGCTTGGAAAGGCGCATCCGCACAGACAAGATCACGTACCGGCCCTTGGCAGTGGAGTTGAAGATGCTACGGCGGTAGCTGAACCCGCACGAGTCCTTGTCCAACGTGGTTATACTTCCCCTCTCCCGATCATAGGCTTCGACCGACACGACCACGTCGGACGCCTCCGCTCCGTACGCCCCTACGTTCTGCACGGGGAACGCCCCGCACGATCCCGGGATGTGCGACAGGTTCTCGATCCCCCAATATCCCCGCTGGACGGACCATGCGACAACGCCATCCCACGGCTCGCTTGCCCCGACCTCCACGGTCACCGTTTCCGGGTCCTGTTCCACGATGGCGATCCCTGCGCGCAATGGATGGACAACGACACCCGAAAATCCCGCATCGCTTACGAGCATATTGCTCCCTCCTCCCAGGACCAACACCTCTTTCCCTTCGGCGAAGGCGAGGACCTCCTGGAGTTCCTGCGCCGTGGAAGGCTCGGCGAAGAACCGGGCGGGACCGCCGATCTTAAACGTGGTGAGTGGTGCCAGGATGATGTTTTCTCGGATAGTCATGGTAGATGCGGTTCCGTTCTACGCGATTACGCGGAGGTTTACAATCCCCATCATTCACGGATCTCCCCCACCGCTTGCAATCCCTGCATGCGATGGAACAATCCCCCCTGGCGCATGAGCTCCGCGTGCGTCCCCGTCTCCACCACCCGACCCTCATCCATCACGACGATCAGGTCGGCATTACGGATCGTCGAGAGCCGGTGGGCGATCACGATCATGGTGTAGTCCTTGGCCATCTCTTCCATGGCCCTCTGGATCAGGCGCTCCGATTCGCTGTCCAGCGACGAGGTAGCTTCATCGAATACCAGGATCGCCGGCTTTTTCAGGATCGCGCGCGCGATGCCGATGCGTTGCTTCTGGCCACCGGAGAGACGCACTCCCCGCTCCCCCACCACCGTGTCATACCCCATCGGGAAACTGCGGGTGAAGGCGTGGGCATACGCC
>CAYOUH010000063.1:0-5378 GCA_964407085.1 uncultured Candidatus Peribacteria bacterium
GAGGTTGTAGAGTCGTTGTTGGAGGGGTGGCATGGTAGAATTCGTCCGTCTGATTGCAATCTATGGCAAACGGCTCACCATTGCAAGCCGCCACGGAAAGGCTCGTCCAGGTATTCCGCGCTGACGCCTCGTTGTCCTCGGACGTGCGCGATGCCGTCGCTGCTTTTTGCGTCCGACACGGGATCGGTCAGCCGTATCTCAACCGGGCCCAGGTGATCGCCGACGAGTTGTACATGAATGCGGTGAAATACGGTTCCGCGAATCCCAGCGACGTAGTTTCGTTGGGAATGGGGATCGGTGATGGTACCTTGTCGTTGAGCGTCGAGGATCGGGGCAAGGGCAACGGGATAACGGTCGAAGAACTCCGTTCCCTCGTCGCGCGCCACCGCGAAGAAGGGCAACCGACCGATGTCGATGGCCGGGGGCTCTCGCTCATCGTCAGCGGATGGTCGCGCGAGATGCGCATCGAGCCCAGCGCTTTGGGCGGCACCAAGATTACGTCCCTCATCGCCTTATCCTGACTTCCCTTACGAATCTCGTAGCATGAGTGCACAAGCCAACATCGGACTCTTTGCCATCACGGAACTGCCCGCCGCGCGCGTAGCCACCTTCGAGGGGCAGGTCGACGAGTCCAACCTCGACTACATGAAGTCCATCATCGACCCCCTCGTAGCGGACGAAGCGGTGCGCTACGTCATCCTTGATTTCGCCAAGCTATCGTTCATCAACAGTAAGGTCATCGGCTACCTCGCTTCGTTGTACTCCCGCCTGGCGGAAAAGGGCAAGAAGCTGGTCTTCGCTCAGGCGCCCGAAGCCATCACCGACATCATCACGCTCGTGGGTCTGACCAAGATTATCCCCTCGTGCCCGACGCTCCAGGAAGCGGTGGATGTGGCGCGCAGCGACGCGGAGCAATAGTTGGTTGCTAAAAGAAAAAGGAAAATAAAAGTTCAGCTGCTCTTTTCCTTTTTCCATGCGATCCACCCACCGCTTGACCCGCAAGCACGGCATCAGTCTCTACGCCCACACCATCGACCTGCCCCTGGAAGAAAAGCTCGCGTACGGCGCAGCGCTGGTCTCGGCGATCGCCACGCTGCTGCCCTGGTTCTCCTTCGGCGTGGATAATAGGTACAACGGTCTCCAGAATGTCACATGGCTCATCGGATATTCCATCCTGGGCCTTTCCCTGCTCGTTTTACTTCCTTGGGTGCTGTCCTTCCTCAATGCCCGCACTCCCCCGTTCCTCACCCGTCAGAGCCTGCATTGGGCGGTGACGGGAGGACTCATAGTGCTCCTATCCTCAATCGCGATGTCCGTCTATGGCTCCTTCGAATGGATCGCCATCCGGTCCTCCATCCACTACGGCCTCTACGTGACGCTGGTAGGCGGAGCGGTAGTCCTGGTCGCTGGGTTCCTGAACCGTTCCAAAGGCCGCCGTTCGCATGTCCATCTCGCGCACATGGACCGATCGGCACCCATCCCGGACGAGGAGATCGAGCGCTACCTCCAGCGCCGGGAGACTCCAGTCCCTGAAGTCTCCCAACCGCGAGAAAAACCCGTCACCGAAGAGGCAGTCAGGGAACCTCGTCCGGATTCCGCCAAGCGTGAAGGTCCTCCCTCCATGTTCGACCTCTGATGACGGCTTCCAAGTTTCGCGGGATCGTAGCTGGGATCGACGAGGCAGGCAGGGGATCATGGGCCGGTCCGGTCGTGGCCGCGGCGGTCATTCTTCCACGGGGCTTCGATCCTTCGGCGTTGAGGGACTCCAAACTTCTGACCCCGCATGCGCGGGAGAGGCTCTTCGAACGCATCACTTCGGCATGCGCTTTCGCCGTCGGGGTCGTCGGGAATGCGACAATCGACCGCATCGGGATCAAGCAGGCGACGCATAGGGCCATGCTTTCCGCTCTTCGTAAGCTTCCTATCCGGCCGGCGAAACTCATGATCGATGGAAATGATGGGTTCCGTTTCGCCCTGCCCACCGAATCAATCATTCGGGGTGACCAGCTCATCCCTGCCATCAGCGCGGCCTCCATTGTCGCCAAGGTGTGGCGGGATCGTCTCATGTTGCGCTTGCACGCGCGCTATGGAGCCTATGGGTTCGACCGGCATAAGGGCTATGGGACGGCGCTTCATCTCACCTCGCTCCAATGCAATGGTCCCTGTTCCATCCATCGGATGTCGTTCCGTCCCTTGACGGACGGGATACAGGTGCGCGAATAGGGCGGAAATGGTATGATGAAACATTACGAGTCCATTACTTAATCACTTCCCCATGAATGAACGTAGTCCTGATCAATTTCGTGCAGGAGCGTCGCCTTCCGTGAACCTGGCATTGGAAGTACTACAGGCGAAGCGACAGAGTGAAAAAAAAGAAGAAAAAGAAAAGGAAAAACAGGAATATATCAACACAAAGGCGAAGGAGATGGCAAAAGCATTCCGTGATAAAACCAGTGGAACGATTGAGAAATCCTTTTTTATAGAAACCAAGCTAAGTGCGTCTAAGTTGGACGAATACAGTATTCAATACATGGACATAGTGCTCGCCTTTTACGTCTTAATCCAGCCAGAAAGAGTACACCAGCGTTACAGGGTCTCAGCCCCGATACTTTTTACGGGCAATAAAAAAGACCCAGACCAGTATGTACTAAGCCAGGAGTTTAAATTTATAGAGCCTTCAAAAAAACCAAAAAAGGACGGATAACTCTCGTATCCCTTGGAGCCCCAAGAGCAAAACCAAAACCAGCCCGTCCCGCCACCGGTTTCCGGCGGCCTGCAGTCCGCGCTCCCTTCGATCAACCAAGAGCTGAAGGAGGAGCAGGTGAAGCAGGAGGCTGAGAAGCGCGGAATGGAATACGCCAATCTGGCCGTCACGCCTCTCAATCCCGATTGCATTGCGCTGCTGAAACGCTCGGACATGCTCTCGGCGCGTTGTCTGGTGATCTCGCGTATCGGCAAGCGCCTGCGCCTGGCGCTCTCTGATCCGGACGGAAGCCTCAAAGACGGCATCGTGCACCACCTGGAGAGCCGCGGCTACGTCATCCGTCTAGTGCTCGTCTCTGTGGAAAGCTTCGCCTCCGCCTCGAAGGCGGTCGAGCGCTATGGCTTGCCCGACGAGGTATCCGAGAAATCCCGCGACAGCACCGAGGTGTACGAGGAGGAACTGGAGCGCTTCAAGCAACTGGGTGAGACGATCTCTGGCATGGGAGCCTCCGAGATGCTGCGCACCATCGTGCAGGAGGCCTACGCTACCGGTGCTTCCGATATCCATATCGATCCCCAGGAGGACGGTATCCGCTTGCGCTTCCGCATCGACGGCTTGGTACAGGACGTTCTGCGTCTCACTCCGCAGGCCTATCGCCAGTTCCTCGGCCAATTGAAATATGAGAGCCACATGAAGCTCAACGTGACGCACGTTCCACAGGATGGACGCCTCAGTCTCCCGATGGGGGAGGAATCCGTGGACGTTCGCGTCGCCACGCTCCCGACGCTGTCCGGCGAAACGGTGTCCATGCGCGTCCTCGATGCCCGCAAGAAGCTCTTTTCCCTCTCGGAACTGGGCTTCATCGATCCTGTCCTCTCAGCCCTGCAGGACGCCCTGAAGACGCCCCAAGGACTGCTGCTGGTCGTAGGTCCCACCGGCTCGGGCAAGACCACCTCGCTCTATACGTTCATCAAGGACCTCCAGCGACCCGAAAACCGCATCGTGACGCTCGAGGATCCCATCGAATACCACCTCTCGGGCATCGCGCAGAGCCAGGTCGATCTCGACCAGGGCTATGATTTCGTCACGGGGCTCAAGGCACTCGTGCGCCAGGATCCCGACATCATCATGGTGGGGGAGGTACGTGAGGCGGAAACTGCCCGCATCGCCTTTCAGGCGGCCCTGACGGGACACATGGTCCTCACGTCCCTGCATGCGGGAGGAGCTGTCGAGAGCGTCGCGCGCCTGCTCAATATCGGCCTGCAGCCCTTCATGATCGCACCCGCCCTCCAGGTAGTCCTGGCACAGCGCCTGGTACGGAAGCTGTGCGAGCGTTGCCGGGTGAGCTCCAAACTGACTGCTGCCGAAAAGGAAACGTTCGCCTCGCTTTCTTCCCACCACGCGGCGTTCTCGGAAATCCCCGAGACCCTCTTCCACCCTTCGCCGAAGGGCTGCCCGGCCTGCAGCCATACCGGCTACCGGGGACGCACCGCGATCGCCGAGGTGCTCAAAGCCGACGAGTCCCTACGCTCTCTCATCGCAGCCGGAGCATCGTCCCAGGAGCTCCTGCTCGCCCTCTCCCGTGACCATCCCGAGTTCCTGCCCATGCGGGAATACGGCCTGCTGCGCGTGATACAGGGGGTGACGAGTCTGGAGGAAATCGAGAGGGTTGCCGGTTCCGATCCTGTCGAGGCCAAATGACAACCGAGGCTACTTCAGCCGGATGGGGATCACGATGTTGATCTTGCCATCTTTTTCCACAGTAGTACCGCTGCCAGTCGCGGTCGGGCTGGGAGAAGGATTGGGCGTGGACGTTGGAGGAGGTTGGGGTGTCCAGACGTAGGTCGGGCTGGGAGTTGGGGAGGAGCCGTTCGAGTTTTCGTTTTCCACCGACATATCCGCTCCGATGATCACCCGCGAACCGAGGTTGAGCGTCCGGATGCGCGGATCGTCGGGGTACACGGCGGCGATATTGGTTTCACCGTTTTCCTCCACGCTTACGGCCACCGCCACGTTCGATGTCTCGACGGTCTTGGAAGCGGTTTGGACCTCGAGGACGGCACCCTTTTCTTTGCCCGTATCCTGGGAAACCGTCTCGATCTTGCCCTTCTCCAGCACCACGGCCACGGTCGTAGGCTCATCCTTCGCGTTTTTGGCGGTTACCCCACCCACCGTCAGGATGGCTTCGTCGCTGACGGTCGCACTCGAATGGTTGTCGAAGCGCAGGGCAATGGTTGATCCGCTGGAAGTCCGGATGATGTCTCCGGCCCGGATCTTCACGGTTTTGACTTCCGTATGCTGTCCGATCGACTCCGTGACGGGCTCTTTGCCCTCCTCCGTACGGACGATCTCTAGTCCGCCACCGGCGACCAGCTCGACCTCCCCGATATACGAGGCCTGGGTTGGGGCACCGCGGTAGACAAAAAACGAGGTGGCTGTAACTAACGTCAAAACGGCCAGGCTTCCACTGAAGGCCCGCAGGAATATCGGCATCCACGAGCGCTTGGCATGAGGGGCCTCGATCGCCTCCAGGACACGCAGCTTCACCCGGGCACGGAAGCTAGCCTGGGGGGTGGTGCTTTTTGCCACTTGGCCGAGTTGCGAGAGGAGATCTTCGAGTGTCATGAGGGCATTGTACGCATGATACAACGCTGCGCTATGGGATTTGTTTCAC
>CAYOUH010000064.1:0-5377 GCA_964407085.1 uncultured Candidatus Peribacteria bacterium
CTTTGTATTGTGCGACGAGATTGAGCAGAGCGGTTTCCGTCTGAGGAAGGAAAGGTAGGAGGAGTGAGTATTCTCCCGGAATATCGGGTATGGACTCAACAGCATCCTTGGGATGGATTCTCTCGGCTGTGATGTGGGAGAGAGTCTCGTTGAGGCTCTCCCGTGCATACGCCGGATCTGGATGGACTAGGAATGCCTGTCGCAAGCTCGTCACGTAGTGGTCCATTAGCATTTCCACGCTTTCAAACTCTCGTAGATCTGCGAAATCAAACAGAACAGCGCGGCCTTCCAGGGCATCGATGATGATATTGCGTCCCCGGAACAGATCGGCCGCGAGAATGCTACTCTCCCGAGCTTCTACCACCTCAGTTCCACGGTCGGGCGCGGATCTCATGACGAAGCGCAGATCTTTGTACAGCTCTCTTCGTTTGGTTGTGGACATGCTCAAGAGTTCGAGTAGGCGCTTGATAAACAATGAGAGGACCCCGTCCATTTCGTGGAGTATTTTGCCGATGTGTGCCCGGGCCTCCTCTGGTGATACCTGCTGCTTATGGCCGTCGTTGCTTGACCCCATCCGCCGTACCCATTCCTGTGCGTAACGTGTGAGCATCTGTTCGCTTGTCTCGTGTCGGTTCTGACGTTTTTTTTCTGTATCCTTCGGGCCGTAAGCCCAGTTGCTCATGAATTCTTCTTCCAAAGATTTGTCCGCCATTCTTTTCATGTGGATGTTGACCTTGTTTCCCTTGGCATGTTCCTGAATCACGCAGACCTGTTCCCCTTCACCATCCCCGATGTCCGCGATCATGACATCCGTGTCGACCATGAACCGGGTTAGCTGGAAGAATTCTCGGTGGAAAAGAACCGAGGCACGCATGTTAGCCGCCACTTCCGTGTTGGTCAGTTGCTTACCGCCACGCGAAAGTGGTTTGTAGGTTTTTACCACGAAGGGCTTTCCTTCCAACTGGACCAGGTATACCGCAGCGACCGTGTTGGACTTGCCATGGTCGAGCTTGGTTACCTTTCCTATTCCAGCCTCGGCCTCCTTGATCCGCGTTTTTAGCGCATCGAGGATCCGTTCCGTGGGAAGGTTGGTGGTAAGTTGTTGTTTTTCGATCTTGCCGATCATGAATTCCAAAGATTCTTAACAATACCGCGAGCCAGATAAAGGCTTCCAAGCAGTATACCAAAAAACCGTTCTCCCGTCGCGTCCGCCTAGTGAGTGTTGATCACGATGGAGGCCTCATTCCCGCGGGCGACGATGGTGGCCGTGCCGCCGATGGGGAAGGTGGCGAGGGGGTGGGTGTGGCCGAAGTCGGCGTTGGCCAGGATGGGGAGGGCGCGCAGCTCCTTCTTCGATCTCACGATCTCGCGCAGGAGTTCGGGGGCCATGCCGGTCTTCTCCTGGAAGCGGCCGAACACGATGCCGCGAACCTCGCCGAATCCGTCCTGGTGGATGATGGACTGCAGGTCGCGATCAACGGTCTTGGCACTGGCCTCGTAATCGTCCTCCAAGAACAACAGGCTGCCGCGGATGTCGGGCATGAAGGGCGTACCGTGCAGGAGGTTGAGCGTGCACTGGTTCCCCCCGATGATGGTGCCCTCCGCGCTGCCCTCATTGACCACCCACAGTCCCTGGTTCTCCCGCAGCCGCAGCTCCGGATCGGGATGACTCGAGTCATGGTAGGCCTCGCCTTGCTCCAGCGCATACGGCGCAGCGGAGAACAGGCAGGCACGGAAGCACTCGAGAGTGTAGTCGAACGGGTCGGTCGCGGCGAAGGTGCGGAAGTTCGGTCCGGAGTAGGTCACGAGCCCGGTGCGGGCATAGACGGCGGCGGTGAGCGCGGTCACGTCGGAGAAGCCGCACAGGATCTTGGGGTGGTTGCGAAGGTGCTCGTAGTTGACGTAGGAGAGGAGCTGGTTGGCGTTGTAGCCGCCGCGCAGGGCGATGACTGCTTTGACCTCCGGATCGGAGAAAGCGTCGTGCAGGTCGCTGATGCGCTCCTCCACGGAGGAGGAGCCAAAGGCGTCGGTGACGTCGAGGTGGTCGGAGTAGGTGACCACGAGGCCCAGGGACTCGAGGCGCTTCTGAGCGGCGTGCATTTTTGTCCGCGAGGATATGGCGCTGCCGTCGAGGTCGGTCATGGAAGGAGCTATGACCCGGACGGTGTCGCCGATGTGGAGCTTGGGCGGGATGATGGATTCCATGGGGTACGGGAAACTAACGGCCCGGATGCTAGGCCTTCGGTAGGTTTTCCGCAAGGGGATGCTAGCGGGGAAGTGCGCGGACGGGGCGGGGGGTGGCGCGGGCTATGGGGGTCGGGGAGGGCGAGGGAGAGGGGGAAACGAGAGCTCCCGTAGCGGTGGCGAGTTTGTTCTCCAAATCGCGGATGCGCTGCTCGAGGTCGAGGGTCTGGTTGTCGAACGCCCGCTGCATCGTCTCGATCGTTTCGTTGCGCGTTAGGTTGGCGCGAAAGATCGTGATGATCGCCATGCCCGTCCAGGCGATGAGTAGGAGGATGATGACGGTGGTTAGCATCGTGACACGGCTGGGTGGGGCTGCGCGATTGATCCTGGGCATGGGGAATGGTGAAAACGCGCGCATTCTATCCCCGCCATAAGCCGTCGGGAAGTGCGCTACGGTATTCGTATTCCGCACGGGCGGGGAATGTGGTGAACGGTATTTACATTTACACGAGGAGTATCTGTACGTCTAAGAGATCCCCGCCTGCGCGGGGATGAAGCATCTCAGGACTCACACTACGCCCTGCGGGCTTGTGTTCATCTCTGATTCAGCTTCACTTTGCTGTACGTCACTACCGCTTCCTTGCCCGACCGATCAATGACATCCATGGAGTAGGGTCCGACGCGCGTGCGGCGCAGGCCATAGAGCGTAGAGGGTAGTCCCATGCGGCGTCCAGCCTCCTCGGCCAATGACCGGACATAGGTGCCTGAGGCGACGTCGAAGGTGACGCGGGCGGTGATGCCCTCGGGTACGGGGAGGAGTTCGTGGAACTGGACGGAGTGTACTTTCATCACGCGGGTGGGGAGTTCGGCCGGGGCTTTGTCCTGCCTCGCTAATTCATACAGCTTCTTGCCATCAACCTTCTTGGCGGAATACGAGGGGAGGGGGAGCTCGATCTCGCCCGTGAGGGACGCCACGACCTCCTTTACCTTCTCCTCGTCGATGCGGGTGAGCTCCAGGCGTTCCAATACTTCACCCTCCATGTCGCCGCTGGCGGTCTTAAGCCCGAAGAGGATCTCGCCCTCGTAGGTCTTGTCCATCTTGATCATGCCTTCGAGCTGCTTGGTGCCGTCGCCGATGCCGAGGATCATGAGCCCGCTGGCGAGGGGGTCGAGCGTACCGGCGTGGCCGATCTTCTTGATGTTCAGTTCCTTCCTGAGGGCCCGGATCACGTCGAACGAGCTGATGCCGACGGGCTTGTCTGCCAGTACGATGGTGGGGGTGACATACGCATAGCGCAGCGGGAAGTTCACGCGGTCGTCGCGCCATTCGTATTCCCAGCCGGGTTGGTAGGCCATGGTATTGCGCCAGTCCTCGTGGAAGGCCTGTTCCCACGTCCTGCCATTGAGCAGCACTTCCAACGCGAGCTGCGGGGCCTGGTGGGCGACGATGGCGATACGGCGACCGTCATGCTTCTTCTTTGCCTCCCGTAGGAACTCGCCCATCCGCCGCTCGACGTCGCGATAGCTCTCGCCCGCAGGGAAGGGATACTTCACGTGGGAAGCGAGGCCAGAGATGAAGTCGGACTTCGGGTGGCCGTTAAGGTTCCCGTAGTCGCACTCGCGCAGGCGTGCATCGGGGATGACTTTGACCTTCTCGCCGAAAGCCGTCCGGGCCGTATCGACCGCGCGCTTTAGGTCTGAGCAGTACACCGCGTCGAACTCCTCGTTCTTCACGACCTCTTTCAGTTCGCGTGCCTGGGTTTCGCCGAGCTCGGATAATCCCGGACCGGGAACGGACCCGTCGCGGATGCCGTTTTCGTTATGCGGGGTGGTGGCGTGGACGTAGTAGATGATGCGGAGCATGTCGGGACCGGAGGAAAGGGATCAGATGAGGCCCGCTTCATGCGCGGCCTTGAGGATGAGGAGGGCGGCGTTCCCGGAAATCCCGTCGGAGAACACCCGCTTCACGGCGTCTGCGAGCCTGAGCCTAACCAGGCGGACACCCTCAGCCTTTTCATCGCGTGCCTTCCCGAAGGAAAGGCCACGGGCGAGGAAGAAATGCGAAGGGGAGTCGACGGAGCTGGTGAATGCGTTCGAGATGCCGAGCTTCTTCCACTGTTTCGCCCGGATGCCCAGTTCTTCCATGAGCTCGCGTTTGGCGGCGGAGAGTGGGGACTCTTTCCCATCGATGCCACCGCTCACCGGTTTGACCCGCATGGTCGCGGTGGGGTAGTGCCACTCGCTGACGAGATAAGCGAAGCCGTCATCATCCACGGGAAGCACGGCGATGCCGGGCAGGATGGTGATGACGGAGTATTTCCCGGGTTTGCCATCGGGACGGATCACGGCGTCTTCACGCAGCGCCAGGTGGACGTTACGGTAGACGCTCTTCGATGAAAGTTTCTTCCAAGGATTCTTGGCTTTCATGCGGGCGGGTGATTACCTGCGGCGATGGGTGGGGCGGCGACCGGAGAGCGTGCGGCGGCGGTCGAAGGTCGGTTCGGCGCGGAACTGGTGGTGGGAGCCCTCCACGACGGGAAGCTCGGCGCGGATGACGCGCTCGATCTGTCGCACGTCGGAGCGCTGCTCGGGAGTGGCGAAGGACAATGCCTTGCCTTCCATCCCGGCGCGGCCGGTCCGTCCGATGCGGTGCACGTAGTCATGCGGGTTGTCCGGCAGGTCGTAGTTGACCACGAGCCCGATGCCGGTCACGTCGATGCCGCGGGCGGCGATGTCGGTGGCGACCAGGACGCGGTACTTGCCCTTCTTGAATCCTTCGAGAGCCTCGCGGCGCTGGGACAATGACCGGTCGGAGTGGATCTCGGCGGCGGAGTGGCCCTTGGACACCAGGCCCATGGTGATGCGCTTGGCACCGAACTTCGTGCGGGAGAAGACGAGCACCGTGCCGTCGAACGTGGCGAGGACTTCCTCGAGCACGCCCATCTTGTCTTCCTTCCTGGCGATGAACAGGCCGTGGTCCACGCGCTCGGCGGTGGTGCCGGGGCTGGCGACCTGGATACGCTCGGGATTCACCATGAAGCGCTCGGCTATGCCGGCGATCTCCACGGGGAGCGTGGCGGAGAAGAGCATCGTCTGGTGCTCCTTCGGCGCGCCCTCGAGAATACGGGAGATATCGGGGAGGAACCCGACGTCGAGCATGCGGTCGGCTTCGTCCAGCACGATGACCTTGAGC
>CAYOUH010000065.1:0-5346 GCA_964407085.1 uncultured Candidatus Peribacteria bacterium
AGCCGTACCGGTTGGTGAAGGACCACCGCACCGACTACGAGACCAGCGATACCGCCGGCGTGCTCGACGGCGACCTGGAGGGATTCATCGACGCGGAACTTCGTTTTTTCGCCAAGTCACAATAGGACACCATCATTGCGAGGAGCGTAACGACGCAGCAATCCCCTACCATCTTGTACGAGACTAAAATAACTTCACATTCCCAAAATCATTAGTCATTAGTAATTTGGAATTAGTCATTCCCCCCATGCTCTCCCTCGTCAAAGGCGTCGACAATACCATCCTCCGAACCCCCTCACTCCCCGTCACCAAATTCGACAAGCAGCTCGAGAAGCTGATCGAGGAGATGTACCTCCGCATGGACGACTGGAACGGGATCGGTCTGGCCGCCCCGCAGATCGGACTGAATCTGCGCCTGTTCGTCATGAAGCTCTACAAGCCCGACCTGGAGCAGTTCTCCTACATGCCGATGCTCAACTCCGAGATCGTCGAAGCCTCCGAAGAGATCGTGGAGGAAGAGGAGGGATGCCTCAGCATCCCGAAGAAGTACGGCATGGTCCCGCGCCATATGTCTCTCACAGTCCGGTTCCAGAGTCCGAAGAAGAAGTGGTCAACGCTGAAGCTCATCGGGCTCAACGCCCGCATCGTCCAGCACGAAAGCGACCACCTCGATGGGACACTCATCGCGGATAAGGTGACCAAGTGGACGAGACCGAAAGCATAGCTATTAAGCTCGCACGTATTTTTGAGCGAAGTCGACGGCAGTGATATGGAAACCGACATCGGTTCCGTCGAGGACGTAGAAAACCTGCCCGTGCACAACGCTGATCACTCGTACCCTTTTCCCCGTTCCATTGGGGTATTTATAAAGTCCGCCAGCCGTGATATTGGTAGCTTTCAGGACCTCGTCCTTCCTTTCCCTCAGAGCATCCACGATGGCACGCACCTCAGTCAAAGATTCCGGGGTCACGGAAATGCGGCCCTCCCGAACCGCTTTTATCGACAACTTTCCTATACTGGTTCCCAACGCCTTAGCCAATTGGTACCGTTGGGAATGCCCATTCGGCACTATGGCAAGGGCGGCGGCAACTTCCTCTATCACATCCTTATTCGTCTCTGCTTGATTCGAAGACATAGGCATGAGGTTATCAGGACATTCTACCATATAGACATTCCCCATTGAACCGCTAAACTGCCCCCGGCAAGCCGGATGCCCGCTCTGACGCAAGTCGGGGAGGAAAGTCCGGGTACCACGAAAGGAGGAGGGCCGCTAACGGCGGCCGTGCGGGGATATATCCAAAACCCCGCATAGGGAAAGTACCACAGAGACGATACTACCCTGTACCATCCGGTGCAGGGGAAAGGTGAAAAGCCCTGCTTAGCGGGGACACCTGCCGCGAGGCAGGATCGTGGGCAAACCCCCTTCGGTACAAGGCCGGATGGAAGCGGACCGATTTCCTCTCCCTTTCAAGAGGAGGAACGCTTCCGGCCGCACGAGGCCATGGGCAACCATGGTCCTAGAGAGATGGGCATCCCCTGAACCTGAGCGCAAGCGAATGGTTCGGGGACAGAACCCGGCTTACAGGCTTGCTGCCACAGGACCCCGCTCAGCGGGGTTTTTTGGCATATCAATAAAACTGCCATGTACAAGCACGCTTCCTATCCATAGCCTATAGCCCGCAGCCTCCGCCATGCTCAACGAGAAGTTCATCCTCATCGCCGTCATCGCCAGCCTCATCGGCATCATTCCCTACTTTCGGGGAACGCTTAATGGAACGGTGCGCCCGAACCGGGTCTCGTGGTTCCTGTGGATCGTAACGGCAGGCATCGCGTTCGCGGCGGAGATTCGCCAAGGTGTGGGATTTCCTGCTCTGACGACGCTGATGGCGGGCTTCAATCCCCTACTCGTCTTCGTGGCGACATTTTTCGCACCCGGCCAAGCGGTATGGAAAATCAGTAGGTTCGACCTCTCCTGCGGAATCTGTGCCGTTCTGGCCATCGTCCTGTGGCAGGTTTCCGGGTCAGCCAACGTAGGACTCTTTTTCGCGATCGTCGCCGAAGTATTCGCCGCGATTCCCACCGTGCACAAGGCCATCCGGCAGCCCGAAACGGAAAACGCCCTCCCATTCCTCTCCAGCAACGTGCGCCACGTCCTGAAAATCCTGACCGTTGCCCAATGGTCGTTTGCCAGCTTGGCTTTCGTTCTTTACGATGCGTTCATCAATAATTTCATAGCTTTTCTCGTGCTGAGGAAGCGGAATAAGGCCAACGTGATAACTTAAAAACATGAAAACTCCCGTAAACTACTTCCTCGCCAAGACCGATCCCGACTGCTACTCCATCGACGATTTCGCTCGGGAGAAGGAAACCGTCTGGGATGGGATCCGCAATCCGGCCGCCGTGCTGGCCATCAAATCCTGGAAGATCGGTGATCGGGTCCTGATCTACCATTCCCAGGGCCAGGCCTGCATCGTCGGACTGGCGCAGGTCACGGGGGCACCTCACCCGGATCCCCGGAACGAGAAGAGCTGGGTCGGGAAACTGAAGCTCATCCGCACCTATCCCGAGTCCCAGCGCGTGACACTGAGAGAAGTGAAGGCCACGGGCCTGTTCGCGGATTTCGCCCTCGTCAAACAAAGCCGGCTCTCCACCATGCCCTGTCCGCCGAAGTTCATCGACTGGCTACGCGCCCGGGGTCTGGACATCTCCTGAACCAGTCTGGGAATCCTTCGGCATGGCTAGGACAATCCCCGATTTCGCGGCGACTTCTTTCAGCAGGTCCAGCTGCAACTGCTGAACCTCCAGGTGCCGCTGCCACGTCTTCTCGATGAACAGGTCGACCTTCTGGCTCAGGTGCCGGATCTCGATCTCGGCCTTCAGGTCCGTCTTATAGTCGTACTCCCCGCGGATGCGGTCCTTCTCCGCCGTGCGGTTCTGACTGATCAGCACGAAGAGCGACAGGAAGATGGCCTCCAGCGAGACGATCATGGTCAGCATCCCATACGGATACGGATCAAATGCCGACACTCCGGGGATGAGGTTCGAATTGAGCACGATCCAGCCCAAGAACGCCGCGCCATTCCAGTACACGAACGCCATTGTGCCGACCCATCCCGTGATCCAATCGGCGAGTCTGTCACCCAGGCTCATGTTCGCGTCCATGTCGCGTTCCACGTTGTGAGACAGGAGCTCCTTGCGCTTCACACTCCGCAGCACCTTCGCTTCCAGCCCCGACAGTCCGCCCAAGTCCGCTTCCAGCAGGTCCTGCACGCGCTGGGATTTGGCCATCAGCGCGTTGAGGGTCGAGGTGGGATCCGCATTAGCAGGGATTTCCTGGTTGGGTTTTTCGTTCGTCTCCATGGTTGGATTACCGCATAAATATACCATTTCCCAGGCGAAAAAGGTAGCGTTCGGCCGCGCGAAGCGTACAGTGCTCCCAGTCAGTCCCGACCCCCTCTCGCCAGTACGGGAGAGGAAGTCGGGGACTGGAAAACTCAGGACATGGGTATTTTGAAAAAACCGAATGAAAATGTGCCGCGCGGAGCAAGGCCATTTCATGAGGAGAGGAGGAACCTACGCAGGTTGAAGCCAATCCGCCTTGGCGGATTGCGGAAACCGCAGTAGAGTTCCGACGAGGAGGGGTGGCCGAGTGGTTGAAGGCAACGGTCTTGAAAACCGTAGTCTGCGCAAGCTGACCGCAGGTTCGAATCCTGTCCCCTCCGCCATTATGAACTGATTTATTCCAAAAGAGGGGTGAAGAATGCCGCACGGCATTCTTCAAGGATTCGAAGGGGTCGAGCCTGCGAGACCCCAGTCCGAAGGAAGAATCCTGTCCCCTCGATCTAGCTAACCACCTCTTCCTTGAGCGGGATCTGGAGTTCGAAGCATGCACCCGTCCCGGCTCCACTCACGCAATTGATCGTCCAGCCCCGCAAATCGGAGATCGATTTGACGATGAATAATCCGAGGCCCGAACCCTGGGGATGCAGGTTGCGCGCCTTCGTCCCGCGATGGAATTTGTCGAACATATGGCGCTGGTCCTCCGGCGAGATGCCGATCCCGTTGTCCTGGAACCGGATCAGGCAGTACGTCGGCATACGCAGCAGGGAAACCGAAACCTGGCCCGTTCCGGGGGCGGTGTATTGGGCGGCGTTGAGGATCAGGCGATACAGGACTTCGTGCGTCAGGCGCTTGTTGCTGACCACGGGACACTTGCCCGACGGTTCGGGGTATTCCAGGGCGAAGCGCCGGTCGCCGTACTGCTCGCGCACTTCCGCTTCGGTTGTTTGGAGCATCTCGTAGAGGCAGAATTTCTCGTCATTCTCCTGGTTGGCGTAGGGGAGATTGGACACGACCATGAGACCGGATACCAGCATGTCGATGGCCGCCTCGTCGGCGTAGTACGTCCTGAGCTGCTTGGACTGGTCATCGGACAGGCGGTCCGCTTCGAATAACCATGCCAACGGCCACTGGATACGGAAGTGCTCGTCCGCGTTCACGGAGGAAACGCACTCGGTCAGCAGGCTTTCGCGCCGCGCGGGATCGTTGACCGCCAGTTCGATACCGATGTAGTACACGGGCTCGTCCTTTTCGTTCAGGATGGGGATCAGATACACCTCCTGCCAATACATGGTCCCGTTCTTATGCCTGTTCCACATGTCCCCTGTGAATGCCTGGCGATGGTCATGGATGGTCTCCCACATGTCATGGTAAAAATCCGGCGGCATGTGCCCGCCCCACAATTGGCCTGGTTTCCGGCCTATCATTTCCTCGATCCCATAGCCGGTATGCTTCTCGGCTGCCTTGTTGGCGTAGACGATGATCCCGTCCCTGTCGGTGATGACCAGGTGCTCCTCGGCCCGCTCGAATCCTCTGAGCAGTCCCTGGAGGGCGTCGGGAAAGGCGTTAGGCATGGGGATAATAATCAATACAAAATACAATAAAATGCCATGATTCGCAAATATAAGCGGGCTGGCAAGCACCCAATCTCCCATCCCGGCTTGGCCACGTTCCCCGCCTGAGGTATGATACGCGCTCCGACGTCTTCTGCTTTTTCTCATGGATTCTTCCAACGCCATCACTGTGAGCGGCCTTTCCAAGTCGTATAAGGACCTGGGAGTGCTCAAAAACATCGACCTCGTGGTGCGCCAGGGCACCATGCTCGCGCTGCTCGGCCCCAACGGCGCCGGGAAGACGACGCTCGTCAAGATCCTCTCCACCCTCATCCTACCCGACGGCGGAACCGCCATGGTAGGAGGCTATGACGTCGTGAAACAGGCAGACGAAGTGCGCCACGTGATCGGCCTCACCGGCCAGTACGCCGCCGTGGACGAGTATCTCAACGGC
>CAYOUH010000066.1:0-5202 GCA_964407085.1 uncultured Candidatus Peribacteria bacterium
GAGGTCGGGGAGAGGGATCGTGAGTCCCACGAGCGGAACGCGGTCCGAGAGGCTGACGATCTTGGCTGGCCACTGTCGACTGTTGTTTTGTGACGGAAAGAAGGAGGAATACCCCGTGAGGATCGTCACATTCCGACCAATCGGAAGGTTTTCGCTCAGCCGTGGAAATCCGAGCGATTCGGACAACGTGGTTCCCATCAACGTCACGAAGGAGCGGGAGAGCATGACCGGAACCGTTCCGTTTTCTGATGCCAAGTCTGGAGGGAAGCTTCCCTGATCGATGCCATAGATGGGAGTATCGCTCTCCATCACCTGGCCCAGGATATTGATTCGAACGGAGGCGATGCCTTGCAGGACGGAACGAGGTTCGACTGAGGAGATACCTTCAATACTGGTGATGGTGGCAATTGCTTCGTTCGACAGGGACCTCACTTCGCTCTTACGGAATAGGAAGGGGACTTCGATGAGCCTCGGGCTGACGATGATTTCGTTTTCGCCCAGTCCCGCTACCGCTCCGATCGCGAAGCTGCGGGAGAGGAGGTGGGCTGAGGCAAGGATAGCCAGCGCAAAGGCTCCCAGCATGACGGGGGTCGAGAGGAGGAGGTACCGGCCGCGGGAATGGCGGAGAGAATTGAGGATCAGTCTGAACATGGCCACAGTCTAGGATCCAATGTCCCGGGACCAAAGCGAAAAATCCTTTCCGTTCCCATGTCACTTCTTCTTGGTTCTTCGTGCCCTCAGGCTTACCTCGTAGGACTGCACGATCCATCGCTCCAGCTCCTTCCGATCTTCCAGTATTTCGGGTGGAACCGTCCAGTATCCCATGCTCGTTTCGCGGCCGTTTTTCATGGGGTACGTGAAGGCGTGGCTACCAGCACTCTCGTAATTCGCTTGGTTGGTCTCGTCCACCTTCAAGTACAACTCGTCGGAGACGATGATGCCCACGATCAGGCCGTCCTTGTAGATGCCGAAACCCCCGAACATTGCCCGGTACGACATGCCGGACAGGTCGGAGAGGAGATCGTGGACCACGTATTCCGGGAAATCGTTTTTAGGCATGGCTCACATGTGGCACCCGCGCAGGTTGTTCTTGGCCAAGTACTGCTGGTGGTACTCCTCGGCGGAGTAGAATGGCTTGGCTTCCACGATCTCGGTAACGACTGGCCGTGTTCCCCATTTGCCAGAGCCCTGCAGTTCGAGCTTCGAATGTTCGGCAGCCACGCGCTGCTCCTCGTCGTGGTAGAACACGGCGCTGCGGTACTGCGATCCGAAGTCCGGCCCTTGGGAGTTGAGGGTGGTGGGGTTGTGGTTCTGCCAGAAAATGTCGATGAGCGCATCGTAGGAGACGAGCTCCGGATCGTATTCCACTTGGACCGCTTCCGCGTGGCCGGTGTTTCCGGAGCAGACCTGTTCGTAGGTAGGGTTCTCGGTTTTTCCTCCCGTGTATCCGACGGTGGTCTTCAGGACTCCCGGGAGCTTGCGGTAGAATTCCTCGACGCCCCAGAAGCATCCGGCGGCGAAGGTGGCGAGTTTGGTCATTAGTTTGGTAGGATGTTAGGAAGTCCAGTATCAGTCACCTATGTCTCTGCGCCAGCTCTTCAGTCTAAGGCCAAAAATAAGGAAGATAGAGAAGGCTGCTAATAAGATTGCCGATGTGGAGGGTCGAAACTTGTCCGGTGATCGCGCTAGGCGGTTTACGCGCAATGCTGTACGGGGCGCGCTGCATCGCAATAGCGGAGTTCCGTTGGAGCAGGCAGGAAGGATCGTGAAGAGAATACGGAAGCGTGTTCTTCGTAAGGCTAGTTAGCGGTTTTTGCGCCGTCTTCTTTCGGCATGAATTTGAGCGCGGCGGAGTTGATGCAGAAACGCTGGCAGGTCGTGTCCCGAGGCCCGTCCTCGAAAACGTGGCCCAGGTGGCCGCCGCAGACGGAGCACTTCACCTCGGTGCGGACCATGCCGTGGGTGGCATCGGTCTCCAGTTCCACCGCCTCGCTATCGGCCGGACGATCGAAGGACGGCCACCCCGAGCCGGAGTCGTACTTGTTATCGCTCATGAAGACCTTCGTCCCGCAGGCGGCGCAGACGTATTCGCCGGCGGACTTGTTGTGCTCGTACTTGCCCGTTCCGGGCATCTCCGTGCCTTTCTCGAATAGGATGCGGTACTGCTCGTCGGTGAGCTCTTTGCGCCAATCGCTGAGCGGTTTGACCATCTTCTGCTTGGGCATGGGGACGTGGTTAGGGAACGCGAACAGGGTACCAGTTTCCCTCCGGTAAACCAAGCTGAGGCGGTTAGGCTTGGATAGAGATGACCTTCCGTCGACTCGCATGGCCGCGGAGGATCGAGAGCGAACTCTTCGGTCGAGAGAGTGCTTCGGAGAGGGCTTCGATGATGGCCATATTCGCCTCTCCATCGTGCGCTTTTTCGTGGACGTAGACGTGGTATGTGCCGTCAGGATCCCGTTCGATCCTTGGTTTCTTCGATCCCGGATGGGCGACGACCGTGATGTTCATAGTTGGTAGGATCGCAGGGCTTCCATGACCGGAGCCACTGCTTCCTCGGTGATGTCTCCGGGGGTCAGGGTGCAGTGGGCCATGATCTGGCGTTCCACGTCGAAGGCGGCAGTCTCCAAAATCTCCGTTTTCGAATGGTCGATGGTGACCGTCGGGTGCTTGGCGTACCGCCTGTGCCCTTCTTCCAATCGATCTTTCAGCGGAAGGATGCCAAAGGGCGCCGCGCGCATGTCGGCGTATTTCACGATCTTGCGTTCGAATCTCGGTTCCGCAGCGATCCGATCCATGAGTCCGTAACCCAGGTTCTTCATCATGGCAATCCCGTCTTCACCCAGTCCGCATTCCGCGGCGATGGCATAGGTCATCTCGTCCTCGCTGGCGAAGCGGGAAGCCCATTTCGCCTGGAGGTCCTTCCAGTGCTCCAGGTTCGCTTGCTCTTCCTCCAGCAGGTGGGGATGGCCCTCGAAGTCGAATTTCAATATGTTGCCCGTGTCGTGTAGGAGGGCAATGCGCATCATGGTCTCTCCCTTCAACTGCGGACCGGTCCAATGGTCGAGGATCAGGCGCGTGACGGCCCCCACCCGCAGCATGTGCCGGGCGAGGTTGGGCGTGACGGGATACCGGGCATAGATTTCCGAGATAGTCATAGCTCTGCGATCACCCGGACAGGGGCGGAATCGGCGTCGATCCTCATAGGCAAGGCGTGGAGGGTGAAATTGGCCGCATTTCCCAAGGCTGCCAGGTTCGTGAGGTTCTCGATGATGAGGATTTCCGCCCCGAGAAGGATCTTATGCACAGCAAACGGCTCACGATCGGGGCTCGGCCAGTCGATGCCGAGGATGCCGATCCTTTTCTCCACCAGGTACCGTGCCGCGTCCTCCGTGAGGACAGGATAGGCGGTGAAGTAGTCGGCCTCATTGAATTTCTCCGAAAAGCCGGTGCGGATGATGAGTGTATCGCCGGGATTGAGATTGATCGATTGTACGTCGGAAAGCCCGATCTCCATCGCTCCAGGCTTATCCAGCAGCTTGGCCGACGCGATGAAGCGCTCCGGTGGGAAGTCACACAGCTTCCTGCCACCCACGACCATGTGGGCCGGTCCGTCCATGTGTGTGCCCGCGTGGACTCCGGTTTTCACGTCGAAGTGCGTGAAGCCGTCTTTCTCGGCCGCTGCGGACTGGATGACCTCGGGCGAGGTGTCCCCGGGATAGACCGGCATGCCGGAAACGAGGGTATGGGTCAGATCGATGAGCATAGGGAGGATTACGGTGAGAGGATACGCTCCGTGGGACTTGGAGAGAAGCCGTTTTTATGCTATTATTCCTGGAAACCAACACCCATGTTCGAGGCCGCCATCGCTTTCCTCCGGAAGCACACCACGATCACCAACCGGGCCGTCCTCGCCGTATATGGCTGCGCAATGTTCTACCGCATGGCGTATACGCTGTTCCTGTTCTCCATCATCCGCTTCCTGAAGGAGGGGCTGGGGGACAATTTCCTGCTGATCGGCGCACTGTGGGCGGGAGGGAACATCCTGATGATCCTGATCGACTTGCCGTTGGGGTCACTGCAGAAGTACTTCAAGCCGCGCTATTTCCTGCTGTTGGCGACAGGGTCGCTCTTCATCAGCGCGTTGGTCTTCGTCCTGGCTGCTGAGCTGTCCCTGTGGCTGGCGGCGGTGGCGATGTTCTTTTTCCAGTTGAGCGTGGAGATTTACTTCGTGGTGATCTCGACCTCCATCCTGCGGCTGTCGGATGACAAGACCTACGCGCAGAACATCAGCCAGCAGAGCATCTTCGACAACGCGGGCAAGGTGCTGGGACTGGCTGCGGGGGGTGCGCTGTTTTTCCTCGACCGAGCCCTGGGAGCGGAGAGTTTCCTCGTGGCATTTTCCATAGCGGTCCTGTCCCTGTTGGTCACACTGTATATCTACTTCGCCATCGACGTAACGCAGTACAACCGCCTGGAGAAGACGATCCTGGAGCTCAAGCCCTTCAAGGTAGCCAAGGATACGCTCTCGACCATCTCCGACGGAGTGGTGGTGGCTACTTCCGATTCCCCGAAGGAGGTTGGACTCCCGCCGTTCTCGTTCACGGATTTCGTGCGCGAGGTCCAGGAGAGCGCGGTGAAACTCTCCAATCTCGTGCGCAACGTGCGCATGGCACCGGTCCTGGCGTGGGGCATGGTGATGCTCATGGCCAGCAACTGGTGGTACAACTCGATCTCGACGTTCGAGCCGGTGTTCATCAAGGAGATTTTCCGGAAAGATACCGGATGGATCGCGGACAACGTGCCGCGGTACTTCTTCGAGAGCATGATGCTGATCATGGCGACCATCATCCCGACGATCTTCGCGCTGCCGCTGGGGAAACTGGCTGACTGGTGGGGCAAGTGGAAGATGGCCGTGCTGGCGACGCTCATCTCGGGCGTGTCGATCATGAGCCTGTTCTTCTTCCAGTCCACGGCGCAGGTGTTCGTGCTCTATCTCGTGATGGCCTTTGGGTTCGTGGCGATCACCCCGGCCCTGACAGGACTTCTGGGCCAGGAATTCAAGGCGCTCAATACGCGCCTGCGGGGTGGGAAGGACGCCGGGGAAAACAGCGAGGGTGAGAGTGCTGGCGTGATTTCCATCGCGATCAACATCGGAGAGATCGGCGGTGGACTCTTCGGGGGGTTCATGTTGCAGGCTTT
>CAYOUH010000067.1:0-3519 GCA_964407085.1 uncultured Candidatus Peribacteria bacterium
CAATCGTACCTTATCTTCTTCCTTTAGGAGAGGATCGTCGTTTATATCAGTCAGTAAAGACGATGATGGCATATTATATATCCAGCTATAAAGCTGTTCGTATCTTCTGATCTGCCTCTTCTGTTGAAATTCGGCCTCAGACCTGAGTTCCTCAGCTTCTTGTCCTGGAGCTTTCTTTTTTTCCATGGCTTCTAATAGACGGTTTGCAGGTAACACTTCTCACAATACACCCTCTCGGCCCGATCGGGAGAGTAGGTGGTCTCGATAGGATCGGAGCAGTTTACACAGCGCCTACTAAAAAGTCGGTTCGGATTGCGTCCCGAGATGCGGTCCAGGTGGCGCTGGTCAGGATGGCGCACGGGCAGTGGGAGGGAGTGTTCGCGGTAGAAGTTGAATTCCTGCTTGATGATGCGGTAGGGCTTGTTCGTCACTTCACACTCGATGGCCCAGGAGAGGATGGAGTCGGGGGTCTGGACGATGGAATCGGGGACTTGGGACGTGGAGAGCACCTTGTCCGTTTGGGGCCGCGGCGGTTCGTAATCGCACCAGGTGAAGCCTTTCGCCAATGCCTGCTCGCGGGTCAGGGGAAAGGTCTCCATGGCGATGCTTTCGTTGTAGCCGAAGGGACTGGCTGATGGCGAGAAGAATTCCCCCCACTCCCCCGTACTCTCCATGCTGTGGATGACCTGCGGAACGAGAAGTTCGTACTCCGCCTTCGTGTATTGCCGATTGAGGATGCAGTGCTCGTACGATCCCACCATGCCGACGCAGCCGAAGCAGTCGCGGATACCTCGGGCTACGGAGCAATACAGGAGGTTGGATGCGTTGCCCCAGATGTGCTCATCGAAGAGGCACCCGTAGGCCCCCGCTCCGCTGCCGAGCTGCTCGTAGAGGAGCTCCGACTGGTAGCCTCCCCGGTCGCAGTCGTAGGAGTCTTTCAGCGTCGAAGTGACCGTGCAGAACTTCACGTTCTCGTTTTCGTAGCAGTCGTAGGAATCGAAGGTTGAGCGGCAATTGCGCAGGTGGTCGCCGGTGACCGATTCGCAGCTCGTGACCTGGGCCGCGCGAGCGGGCTGGGAGAGCCAGTTCTTCATTGCCTGCTCGTACGCCCTGCCATACATGCTCCTGCTGCCGAGGAATATCTGGGCCATCTTCTGCTCGTACTGTTCCTTCGTCAGCTGGCGATTCATGAAGCAGTACTGCTTGTTGCGCAGATTACGGCAGCCGAAGCAGTTGCTGCAGGCTATGCAGTCGGTGGAGAAGAACACCCAGTTGCAGTTGACGCAATCGCGACTCTCCACGCAGAAATAGCAGTCGATGACGCCGGTGCATTGGAAGCACAGCTGCGAACTCTCGGTAGCATAGCAGTCGACGCAATTGCTCGAACGGATCGTGTTGGCCGTGTAATAGCAGTCCTCACTGTAGTCGGTATTGAAGGCGAGGTAGCAATTTTTCGAGAAGCCGCACTGGTTCACGTATTCGCTGTTCTCGTTGCTGACGACGTTGAGCGCTGCGCGCGGGACGCTCCGTTGGAGCTCCATGAACTGTTGCGTGAACGGGCGCGAGAGGTCGTAGCTCCTTCCGTACGCCTTGGGATCGAAAGCATCGCTCCACCAGCATTCCCGGCACCATACCGGGAACGGCTTATCCGGGGAGTAGAGCGAGATCATGGTCTTATCGCACCGGTCGCAGCGGTCGTTGTACAGGTGGCGGTCGTTCATGACGAGCAGACGCCGCTGGCGGCGGCAGGAAGGACAGAGGGTCGGTGAAGGCACGGCAAACTTCCGTCCTCCGATGATGGGCGATACCTTTTCATAGAACTCCAGGTCAGCCTGCACGATGGGAAAGGTGGTGGTGCAGCTGCGACAGGTCCTTTGCATGGTGGAGGATTACGTACGTAAGATAATGAAAAAGCCCTCCCGGTCAAGGAAGGGCTTTTTGAAAGTCGAGTCGGGAGGGAATCTACCGGACCTTATTCCGGATGAAAGCCGGGATGTCCAGCTCGTCGCCGTATTCGGTGGCGGGAGCGTTGCCTCCGTCCTGGGCGGGGCGGGAAGGATGTGAAGGAGAAGCATCGGGACGGCGGGCAGCGGCAGGCTTGCTGGCGGCCTGTTCGAATCCGGTGGCGATGACCGTGATCTTGACCTCGCCGGTGTACGCCTCGTTGACCACGGCACCGAAGATAATGTTGGCCTCGGGATCGGCGGCATCGGTAATGACCTTGGCAGCCTCGTCGACTTCGAACATGGACAGGTCGCTGCCACCCGTGATGGAGAAGAGCAGGCCCTTGGCTCCGCTGATCGAGAGCTCGAGGAGCGGGGAATCCACGGCGGCGCGGGCGGCGTCGATGGCGCGGTTCTCGCCCGTTCCGTAGCCGATACCCATGAGGGCGGTTCCGGCATCCTTCATGATAGTTCGGATGTCGGCGAAGTCGACGTTGATCATCCCGTTGACTGTGATGAGGTCGGAGATGCCCTGGACACCGTTCTTCAGGATCTCGTCGACGACGGCGAAGGCTTCGGTGAGGGGGGTCTTCTTGTCTATGAGGCTCAGGATCCGGTCGTTGGGGATGGTGATGAGCGTGTCGACGGCCTCCTTCAGCTTATCCAGTCCTGAGGTGGCGTTCTCGCCGCGCTTGTGTCCCTCGAAGGCGAACGGTTTGGTCACGACGCCGATGGTCAGGGCGCCCATCTCGCGGGCGATCTCGGCGATGATCGGAGCGGCTCCCGTTCCCGTCCCGCCTCCCATACCGGCCGTGATGAATACCATGTCGGCCCCATCGATAGCCATCTTGATCTCCTCGCGCGATTCGGTGGCACTGCGCTCACCGAACTCCGGATTGGCTCCAGCTCCCAGTCCGCGGGTGATACCCTTCCCGATGTTGATCTTGGTCGGGGCTTCGCTGTGGTAGAGGGCCTGGGCGTCGGTGTTGACCGCGATGAAATCGACCCCGTCGAAATCGGAGGCGACCATGCGGTTGATGGCGTTGCATCCTCCCCCGCCTACGCCGATGACCTTGATCTTCGCCATGGGCGTGATATCCGGGTTCATCTCCATGGGCTTGCGCTTGGCCATGGTGGACGAGGAGGACGGGAGACCGAAGAGTTGGTTGATGTTCTTGCTCATTATGATGTGAAGGATGGGAGGGGAAGTAATGACGGGGTGGAGGGCCTCAGGGGAGCATCTTGCGGATCCAGTCGGTGGCCTTGCCCAGATGCTTGCCGAGCTGGAGCTTGCTGCGGGGTCCGGAGGAGCCGATGTTGCGGACCGACCATAGGAGCAGGCCGTAGGCGGTGGCGAAGGAAGGATCATCGACGCGGTCGACGAGGCCAGCAGCCTCGCTCGGGTACCCGATCTGGGCAGGGAGGCCGAGGACGTCGCGGGCACGATCCACGATGCCGGGGATCTTGGATCCGCCGCCGGTGAGGATGATGCCCGAGGGCAGCATGCCGTCGCGACCGATGGACTTGAGTTCACGCTTGATCATGCTCAGGATCTCGTAGTAGCGGGCCTCGATGA
>CAYOUH010000067.1:3529-3898 GCA_964407085.1 uncultured Candidatus Peribacteria bacterium
TTCCTTGCCCGTGCCGATCTCGTCGAGCAGGCAGGTGCCGTACTGGATCTTTACCTTCTCGGCCAGGTCGATGGAGGTGCGCAGTCCGATGGCCACGTCGTTGGTCACACTCTCTCCTCCCACGGGGATCACCGCGGCGTGGACCAGGTTGCCCTCTTCGTAGACGGCGAGGGACGTCGTGCCGGCTCCAATGTCGGCGACCACCACTCCGAGTTCCTTCTGGCGTTTCTGGAGAACGGCCTCACTGACTGCGAGCGAACAAGGAACCAGGTCATCGATGTCGATGCCGGATTCGTAGACACACTTCTCGAGATTCTTGATGGCGGAGAGTTGGGCGGTCAGGATCGTGGCCTGGACTTCGAGCTTTTT
>CAYOUH010000067.1:3908-5140 GCA_964407085.1 uncultured Candidatus Peribacteria bacterium
ATCATGCCCACGGGATAGCGGACGTGCTCCTGGATATCCACGGAGAACGACTTCGGGATGATCTTCAGTACCCGCTGGTTGGATTGAACCTCGAACGATTGTGCACTTTCAAGGACGCGTTCGACATCGTCAGGCGTGACTTCCTCCCCGCTCACGGCGATCACGCCGCGCGCCTGGTGCGATGCGAGGTGTGAACCGGACACCCCTACGGTCACGTGATTGATCGGTTCCCCCGACATGCGTTCAGCCTCCTCGAGCGATTGCGATATGTTATTGATGACTTCCTCCAGGTCGACCACCTGTCCTTTGCGGAATCCGTTCGAATTGGAAACACCCATGCCGATGATGAGCGGATTGGCCTGTCCTTCTTCCAGTACCCCCACCAACGTACGGATCTTGGAGCTGCCGATGTCGAGCGAGGTATAGAACTGGTTCTTGGCCATTTTCGATGCGGTGGAGTAGGAGTAGGAATACGTTCGGGCCCCGACTATCCGAACGCCGCCATCGTCATGAGGATGCGGATCGGAACGGGAAAACAGCGGGAGTATACTCCGCGCGGAAAGAGCATGACAACTTTTTTACACACTTCGCCGCAGATTACCCTATCCGTACAAGATTATTGTTCTCTTTTTTCCTTTTACCTCCTTGCATAACGCTCGAACACATATTTTAATTCTTCGGCGGCTGAGGGTCATTTTCTGAAGGTTCACTTTTGGTGCTCGCGGAGTCTTTTCCAATGATGACTTTCGCCACGGAGATCGGCTTTCCGTCGAGCAGGTATCCCGGTTCTACTTCATGCAAAACGGCTCCCTCCTGCCCTTCTGTTTGGGAAACGGCTTCATGCAGCGAGGAATCGAACGCAGAGCCTACCGAAGCGATCCGCTCAACCTTTAACTGGGCCAGCTGACGCTCGCCGAGCTGGATGATCAGGGAGAGTGCTTCCTTCCATTGCGCTTCGGTGGCACCAGCAGGCATAGAAGAGAGGGCACGGGACAGGTTTTCTATAACGGGAACGAGTGCGAGAACGGCTTCCGCCTTGCCTTTGCGCAGCCAATCCTGCCACTCATCGCGGGTCCGGGAACGGTAATTGACGAAGTCCGCCCGTTCGCGCTGCAATTGGTTGGTCAGATCCGCGATTTCCTGACGAAGTTGTTCCGTTTCCGAAGACGTGGCGGATCCCTGGTCTGCAGGGACGGTCGTGGTGGGATCTACCGGGGGATTGGAGGTGGCAT
>CAYOUH010000068.1:0-5139 GCA_964407085.1 uncultured Candidatus Peribacteria bacterium
TCTGCGAACCGGAGAGGGGAGAAAACGTGGCCAACTGCCCCAATGACTGCAAGTGTCCGGCAGGAACCGCCTTCGATCCCGTGTCCGCCCAATGCAAATGTACCAGCGGCGCGGTGAATCCCCCCCAGTGTAACCAGTGCCCGGCGGGATATTCCATGATCAATGGCAAGTGCGTCCCCGACTGTGGCAATGGCCTGTGCGAAGTGAACAAGGGTGAGAATCCGACCACGTGTCCGAAGGATTGCGGCTACTGCGGCTCACCCAATCCCGGAGCCCTGTACAACCAATGCCACGTGACGGGTACCGGCAACAACTACTGTAGCCTCGGCCAGAACTTCTCCACCTCCGAATGCCTCGGCTGTGACAATGACAACATCTGCGAACCGGAGAGGGGAGAAAACGTGGCCAACTGCCCCAATGACTGCAAGTGCCCAAGCGGCATGCTGCCCGGCCCCAACGGGACCTGCCAGTGCCCTCCGAATTCGATCCGCAATGGCAATTCCTGTCTTGCCTGTCCGGCAGGCAAGCATCCGGATCCCACTCAGAGCTTCTGTGTGGATGACGGCAAGGAGTGTACGGCGTGCGGCTGCGTAGAAAAGGTGGCTGAAGGGTTGGACAACCAGCCGATCGACATCGTGGGCAATGGCCAGAGGTTTAAATATCGCATCATCATCGAGAACCGTTCGACCGAGACCGATACCGCCCTCGCCGAATACGACTTCAATGTCTACGACTATATCCATGCTAAGCAGACGTTCACGAAGGATATCGTGGGCAACCAGGAAGATCCGTTCTCCAAGGAAGGATACCTGACGTTCGATCCCAACAGCGTGAAGGTCGAGGCCAACCGCAACTGCGATGGAAGTCAGGCGTACGTGAGCCTGGGCTCGTTCCAACCAGGTAGGAACATCGGCAGCGTGGTGGAGCCGAACGTGAACAAGACCAACAGCTCGACCGTGAATTACGCTCCGATCCGCATCTCGAACCTGAAGAGCATCAACAATCCCAGCTGCGGAGGTAGTGGGGAGTGGAGCCGTGTGGAAATCACGTACGAGGCCACGGCCCATACCAACCACCCGGGTCATGAGTTGAAAAACCACGGGTTCGTCCAGGTGACGAACGAGGTCTTGACCTGTAACGACACCAAGTGTGTCAATGATGCCCAGGCTGATATCATCGTCTCCAAATCGGCCATCGCCAGCAGTAATGCCGGTACGACCTTCTTCGGAGGCAATGTCGCTCGTGGATCAGCGGTGAACCTGACGAGCCTGCAGGCATTGTACGAATCAATCACGAAGACCTCGACCAGTGGCAAGCCCGTCAGTAACTTCGCTGGTGTGTTGCTTAGCTCCGTTGAGGATCTATTCTCGAGTTACCTGCGCTCCATCCTATTCTCTGGAACGGAACAATATGACCAGGCGATCGGATCGTCGGCCAGCGGTGTGCTGCGTGGCGTGTCGTCCGGCACGACCAATCCCAACGTAACGATCTCAAGCGAGGCCGATCTGGCCGCCTTGCTCATGCGGCGCGCGGACGATGCCCGGATCTACCAGGCAACGAACGGACTACGCGTGAACCTGATCTCTTCCGAGAGCTTCGACAGTCTCACCACGGTGGTGGTGCGCAAAGGCAACCTGTACATCGATTCGGATATCCGGACGGGATCAGCCGGCAATATCGCCTTCGTCGTCCAGGAGGGGAACATCGTGGTCAGCGACAAGGTGTCGCGCATCGACGGTATCCTGGTGGTGCAGAACAAGGACTACGGTATCATCGGCAATGGAGTGCGTACCCAGAACCCCTTGACCATAAACGGGTCCGTGTACGGCAACTTCGAATCCAAGAATCCCAAGCGGCTGCTCACCGAAGATCGCGTGATCGTCGGGGTGCCTGGCGTGGTACGGAATGCCGTCACGGTCAACTACAGCGCGAAGATCCTGACCCTGCTTCCCCCGGGACTTAAGAGCATCCTGACCGCCGCACAGTTCGGCCAGGTCGTGGGCAGTGGCGGGTAAATCCACCTTGTGAGGTGAACACCGAGACGGTACCATCCCCCGCGATGGTACCGTCTTTTTACGCCCGCATGGACCCCAACAAATCCCTTCCGTACCAGCCCCCACAGCAGCTCAGTGCTGAGGAGCTGGATATCCTGAGACCTTATCTCTCTTCCACGGAGGGGAACGTTTTCGGGCTGCATGGACTGACGGGAATCGTCGGAGGGGCGTTCGCGCGGTATTCCAGGCAGAAGGGCGGCGTGAAACAGAGCTTGCTGGAATTCGTGAAGGATGGCCAGATGGATCCGGTGAAGTCGAAGGAGCTCATGGAGCGGATCCTGATCCAGTACGGGGATGACAGCGTGGGGGAGCTCGAGGGTGCGCACGTGGCCCTGGAGGAGATCTCCATCCTGGCCACGAAGGAAATCGAGGATCGTCGCATCGGCGGGTCGCCCATCGAGCAGTCCTCGCGCTACGTGGTGTATGACCACCGGGATGCCAATGGGAACTACCGCTATTTCCGGGACGAGACCATTTGCCGCGGGGAAGCAGGGGAGAAGTACGTTGCCGCGATGGATTTCCTGTTCGATACGTACTGCTCATTGCTGGAGCCTTTGACCGCCTATTTCCGCTCCGTGAAGCCGATCGAAGAGGCCGAGTACGATATCCTGGGGACGGGAGAACGGCAGCGCTACGCGCAGATGGAGGACGAACGAAGGCAGAAGGATTTCGAACGCACGTACCGCATCGACCTCAATACGAAGGTGTGCGACACCCTGCGCTGCCTACTACCTGCTTCGACCCTCACGAACGTCGGGCTGTTTGGGAATGGCCGATTTTACCAAACGTTGCTTACGCGCCTGTATTCCAGCGACCTGCCCGAGTTCAACCGCATCGGTGAAGCGATGCATGAGGCGTTGAACCAGACTATCCCGGTGTACGTGAAGCGGGCCAAGCGGGATGAATACCTCGCCCATACCCGTAAGACGATCAGTTCTCTCGCAAAGGAACTCGTGCCAGGGGCTGTCCCATCCCATGGGGAAAGCGTCTCCTTGCTTCCTGTTCCCCGTTCCCCAGAGGATTTCATGGCCTCCCTGTGTGCGGACCTACTTTTTCCTCACACATCCGGAGATACGAACGGCATCCGCGAGACCTTGCGGGACAGGGCCAAGGCAGAACCGGATCTCTATGGCCGGATCCTGAAGACGGCGGCAGGGGAGAGGAGAACGCGCCGGGACCACCTGGTGCGCGGATTCGAATACGGCTACCCTTTCACGTTCGAGATCGTGGCCGACTATGGGATGTACCGCGACCTGCAGCGCCACCGGATGATGACCCAGCAGCGCCAATTCCTGACTCCTTCTCTGGGATTCCACTTGCCCCCCGAGCTGGTTGATTCCGGGCTCGAAGCGTCCGTCCTGGAGGCATATCGACGGTCCCAGGAGGCTTATGAAGCCCTCCGGACGGAGCATGGGCCGGAAATGGCCCAGTATGCGCTGTGCATGGGGTACAACATCCGGTTCACGTTCGGCATGAACCTGCGCGAATTATCGCATTTCATTGAGCTGCGTACCGCACCTCAGGGCCACCCGAACTACCGCAGGGTGGCCAACAAGATGCTGGAGCTGCTGCCCGAAGAGTTTAAATTCCTGTGCCGGTTCGCCGATACCAACGAGTACTACTGGGCCCGGGGCGACAGCGAGGCTCGTCAACGGGTGAAAGAACGGAAGCTCGACGAAAGGTCTTGATCCGCCATTTCCGTGCGGAGCGTCCTTGGAAAAGGGGCGGTTTTGGGGTATAATGGGGTGAATCGTTATTTAACCCCCACCCATGCGTACGAAAACTTCCTCCAAAAAGGGCTTCACGCTGATCGAGATCATGATCGTGGTCGTGATCATCGGTATCCTGGCTGTCGCCCTGTTCCCCAAGCTCCTCGGAGCCATCAGCAAGTCCAGCGATGAAGGCCGTAAGGCTGAACTGAAGAGCCTGTCTGTCATCATGCTGCAGTACAAAAACGACACGGGTGCCTATCCCGATGCCGCTACCTGCGTGACCGATACCGGCGGGGGACTAGGATCGACGCTTATCAATGATGGGTACGTCAACAAGGGTAAGTTCCCCAAGGATCCGAACAAGAACAATACGGTTTCCGGTTGTGCTGGTTACTTCTACTACGTCCCGCTCGCTAAGAACGGCACTAGTGCTGCCACCTTCGCCCTGGTAGCCAAGATGGAGAACAAGACCCAGGGAAATACGGATGATCTTCCTGGTGCCTCCGACGACGTCCAGGCGTTCACGTCCAAACTGAAGAAGGGTGGTACATACTACGTCGAATTGGGCTTGTAGAGGTTCGAAAATACGCCTATTGAGGCGGCTACCGCATGCGGTAGCCGCCTTTTGTTTGTAATGAATGACTTTTGAAATCCGGCTCTCACCGTGTATACTCGCGTCCACGACATCCTTCACCTCCACCGTCCATGAACGACGCCATGCCTCCCATGCACTCCACGCCGACCTCTGACGCCACGTTCGCGGCCGACGTGCTCGCTTCCCCCGTCCCGGTCTTGGTCGATTTCTGGGCCCCCTGGTGCGGTCCCTGCCGCGTGCTGGGTCCCACGGTGGACGAAGTGAACGCCGAAGCTGGGGAGAAGTACAAGGTGTTCAAGCTCAACGTGGACGAGAACCCCGCCACCACCCAAGAGTATGGCGTCATGAGCATCCCCACCGTCATCATCTTCTCCGGCGGCAAGCCCGTAGAAACCAGCGTAGGCGTCCGGGAGAAGGCTGACTTGCAGGCGATGCTGGCCAAGTATTCGGTCGCCTTGAACTAGCCGAGATAAGGTGTTCATCAGCACTAAAAAACCCGTCCTGAGGACGGGTTTTTCGTTGGTTGCGAAGGGGGATTTTCTGGAAATCGGTTCGGGGGTAGCGTGGCGCGTGAGCGCGGTTTTCCGCAATATCGCCGAATCTACGCTACGATATTGACGATGAAGTTCACGATCGCGTAGGCGAAGAACACGATCAGCAGGCCGAGAGCGGCGTAGAGGATGGTCTTCTGCGCTTCCTTGACCTTGCCGTCATTGCCCTGAGAGGCGACGAGCTTGACTCCGGAGAAGATGATCACGATGACCGCGACCAGTCCCAG
>CAYOUH010000069.1:0-5135 GCA_964407085.1 uncultured Candidatus Peribacteria bacterium
GACCGAACAGGGTAAATTCCAGGCACTGACGGAAGCGGTGAAGGAAAAGAACAAGACAGGACAGCCGGTGCTCGTCGGAACGATCGCCATCGAGAAATCGGAGGCGCTGTCACGCATGTTCAAGATGGCGGGCATCCCGCACAACGTACTCAATGCCAAGTACCATGAGCAGGAAGCCGAGATCGTGGCCAACGCGGGAGCCAAAGGCGCGGTAACGATCGCCACGAACATGGCCGGGCGCGGAACGGATATCAAGCTCGGCGAGGGAGCGGCCGAGGCCGGCGGCCTGTGCATCATCGGTTCAGAACGCCATGAATCACGGCGCATCGACAACCAGCTGCGCGGCCGCGCCGGACGCCAGGGCGATCCGGGAGAAACGCGCTTCTATCTGTCGCTCGAAGACAGCCTGATGCGCATCTTCGGTGGGGAAAAGATCAAGAAGATGATGGAGTTCCTCAACATCCCCGACGACATGCCCATCGAAACGGGCATGATCTCCTCCAGCATCGAGGGGGCGCAGAAGCGCGTGGAAGGCCACCACTTCGACACCCGCAAGCACGTGGTCGAGTACGACGACGTGATGAACAAGCAGCGCGAAATCATCTATTCCCGCCGCCGCAAGATCCTGCATAAGGATAGCGTAGAGGGGGACATGCTCGAGATGCTGGCCAACACCGCGAAGTCCGTTGCCGGGCGCATCATCCTGATGAAGGAACAGATGATCGGCGAAGAGGAATGGAAGAACGAACTCGTTTCCCTGCCGCTCCCCGAAGGAACGATCGAGATGGAGCAGATGGAGAATTTCGTCAGTGTCTTCGCGCTGGAGGAATACCTCTACGACCTGCTGCTGCAGGAATATAAGAAGAAGGAAGCGAGCGTGCCCGACCCGTCCATCATGCGTAACGCCGAGCGCTCCGTGTACCTGCGCACGATCGATATGCTGTGGATGGAGCACTTGGACGAGATGCAGTCCCTGCGTGACGCCGTCGGCCTGCACGGCTACGGGCAGAAGGATCCGCTGGTCGAGTACAAGAAGGCCGGGTTCGTATCCTTCGAACGGCTGCTGGGGAGTATCGAGAAGCAAACGGTCAACACTCTCCTGCGCATCGAGTTCGTGCCGGAGCACGAGCATACGTTGAGCGTGGAAGCGGCCCAACCCTTACGCGGCTATACGAACCAGGATGCTATCGAGGGTAACCTGTCGGAGGACTTCTCCGCCGGGGAGCGAGGAGGGGAGCCGATCGTCCAGGGGACGGTCACGAAGGGCGAGGAGGTCGGCCGCAACGATCCCTGTCCGTGCGGATCAGGAAAGAAGTACAAGAAGTGCCATGGGGAGGGGAAGTGATTTCAATACTCTCATGATTAAAAAGACTACCAAGATCACTTTCGAAGACACGGGAGAAACGATCGAGGATACGGGTGGGATTCCCTTGTCAGAGGGTGAAAGTTTGATGATCGCGAAAGATGGGGTGAATCAGGAGTATGTGGTTTCGTCGAAAGAAGTGAATTGTCGCAAAGAAGGCGAGGATTGGTTGGCCGAGGTGGCGTACCGGTTAGGAAGGAAGCAGCCCTTCTAAATTCTTTGTCCTGAGCCGCAGGGGGGTTGATACGCTGAAGGGGTTCGTGGCGAACGATCCCCGACTCTTGTTATGAAGTTGCTCGCTGCAGGTTTATGGGGTTCTTCGTTCCTGCCTTCGCTATACTCAGTCTGGAACTCAGAAAGCAGAGAAAAAATTGGCCTGGAGCCTTACTCATTACAGTGAGATCCTTCACTGCGTTCAGGATGACAGGCTTTTGGGAGCTTTGCGAAAGTCGGATGAGGAGGTTACAATCCCCTCATCGTTTCTTAAGCACCTTCCATGACCTCCAAGCAGCGCGGTATCCTGTGGGCCATCTTCCTCCTCGGTCTCGTCTCCATGTTGGGTTCGTTGTACTTCAGCAACTACGGGGATCCCGTGGCGAATATCCTCTCGGGTACGCCGTTTCCCGAAGGGGGAGGGTTCTTCCCGTGCAATCTGTGCTGGTGGGCGAGGATCTGCATGTACCCCATTATGGCGTTGTCGCTCATCGGGATCGTCCGCCGGGACATCTACTCGATCTGGTACATCCTGCCCCTTTCCGCATTCGGCGTCCTGGTGTCCGGCTACCACACCCTGATCCAGCAGCTGCCTTCCGCGGCCATCCTGCCGTGCGATACGTCCAATCCCTGTACCTACAATCCCGTGCAGTACTTCGGGTTCATTTCGATCCCGATGCTGGCCGTGGCCGCGTTCGTGCTGATCACGGTGCTGGCCATCGAGATCTGGCCCAAGAAAGCAGCAGGTAGTCAGTAGGAGGTGACGGGTCTCTTTGCAGGACGTCTCTTTTGGCTTTCTCATGGAAAGATTGCCACGCTTCGGCGAGTACGCCTTCGCTCGCAATGACAAAGTTTTCGCGCTATACTTCCCGACGTTCCTTCACTCTGTTCCCCATGTATAAGTCCTTCCGGATTCTCTCGGTCGCATCGTTGGCGTTCTTTTTGTTTACCGGAAACGTCCTGGCGTTCGCCGATGTCGATAGTAACCATCCCGCCAACGAGGCGGTGCGCGTGCTGGTGAAGGCGAACAAGATCGGGGGAGGAGACCTGTTTCATCCCGACCGCAAGGCTACCCGCTGCGAATTCCTAAAGATGCTCACCTCGCCGATCCCCGAGGGGACGAACCTGGAGATCATCAAGATGCCGTACAAGGACGTGGCGGAGGGATCGTGGTGCGGGGAGAGCGTGAAGTATGCGCTGCAGACGGGCGTATTGTCGGGTAAAGGCAGTGCTTTCCGTCCCCAGGATCCGATCATCTTGGTCGATGCGATCCGTCTGACGTACCGCCATTATGCCAATTTCCCCCTGATCGACCGTTTGGTGTCCGTACGGCACTACTCGGATATCAATACGAATGACACGACACTGCCGTTGTACCAGATCGAGCAGGCCGTGGTGGATGGCGTGGTGCATCCCGAGAGCGAGACGAGGCTGGGTGCCACGAAGGAACTGACCCGATCGGAGGCCGCGATCATGATCCACCGGGCGTGGGAGGGGTACGAGTACACCCGGCCGGACGTGAACCGGATCCTGTTCGGTAACGCGGATATCCGCACGAAGCTAGCCTTCCTGGCGGCTTTCAACAACATCTCTAGCGACTACATCGGCCGCAAGGACGTCAACTATGACAACTTGCTGCGCGCGATAATCAAGACGGCCGTCGAAACACTGGGAGACAAGTACACGCAGTACCTCTCCATAGAGGAATTCGCCCGCTTCATCGACGAGGACTACGGATTGTACGTAGGGATGGGGGTGAAACTGGACGCGAGCGAAGGCAAACTGAAGATCGGAAAAGTGTACGAAGGGTCCGCGGCTGAGCGGGCAGGAATCATGGTGGGAGATGGCATCCTCTCGGTGAACGGCGTCGATGTTTCCAAGGCGACGGTCGAGGATTTCCTAGGCCTGTTCACACGCAAGGTGGGGGATACGGTGAAGCTGGAGATCATGCGGCCGGGAGAGAGTGCCAAGCGCACGTTCGAAGTGGTCATGACGAAGTTCATCGTGCCGGACGTGAGCTACCGTGATCTGGGTAACGGGATCGCGTATTTCCAAATCGAGTCCTTCGGTGACAACACTTATGCCCAGTTCAAGGATCTGTATGGGAAGGCAGCCAAGGATGCCAAGGGTCTGGTGGTCGACCTGCGCGGCAACGGTGGGGGGCAACTCTCCACGGCATCGGATATGGTCTCGGCTTTCATGCCCAAGGCCACCCAGGTGGCGCGCCTCACGGACGGCGATGGCCAGACGATCGTCGTCAAGACCTCTAAAGTTCCCTTTATTCCCAAGGAAACTCCCGTCGTCCTCCTCGTGGATGGGAGTACGGCCTCCGCCTCCGAGATGTTCGCCGTCAGTTTGCGGGATGGGCGGTCCGTGCGCATCATCGGAACCAAGACCTTTGGCAAGGGGACCGTCCAGCGCGTCTTCCCGTATCCCGACGGATCGGCGCTCAAGGTGACTACTGCCACGTGGACGCCCGCCAAATCCGCCACGATCGACAAACTGGGCATCGTTCCGGACCAGGAAATCAACGATACTCCCGCTACGCCCCAGGACGATCCGGTCCAAGCCGCGCTGAGTTACCTGGCGCGGTAGGGTTTTCGCTTGAACCGAACGGCAGGCCGGATATAATGCGTGCCGCAACCCTCCAGGGTGATTAGCTCAGTTGGCTAGAGCGTTCGCTTGACGTGCGAAAGGTCACAGGTTCGAGCCCTGTATCACCCACCATCCGTCGGAGTCCTACTCCGACTTTCGCACTTCCACTATGCGGAAGCGGCTTCGGTCTGCGTAGACTCCTCCTCTTCCTCACAAAACGGCCTGAAGGCGCATTTTTTTGCTCGGGCTTGCGTGCCTCGTCGTTTGAATGCTTTGACTTTAAAAGGTGATGTCCGTATAACTTTGGAGCCTTGAATCCGTGGGGATGTAGCTCAGTTGGCTAGAGCGCGCCGTTCGCATCGGCGAGGTCGAGGGTTCGACTCCCTTCATCTCCACCACGTCGGAGCAAAGCTTCGACTTTCATAATCGGACGAAGTCCGATTATTGCAGTCTGCGCTTGCTCCTCCTTCTCCTCGCAAAATGGCCTGAAGGCGCATTTTGCTCGGATGGGCACAAATGCATAGGCAGCGAACATTCTAAGCTTTAGGATACTTCCGAATTCCTTTTTCCCTCCCATGGCACTACTGAAGCACAAAGACTACGATGGCGAATATCCCGTGAAGCTGGCATTCGATTTGCGATTCCGGCGTGATGAGCCCCAGGATGGCGTGGAGCGTTTCGGGGCCGAGGTGGCGATCCTGTTGGGCGAAGCTTCGTTGCCGACTTTCCAACGACTGCAGGCGACCCTGCTTGATCTCTCGCTTGAGGATTTGTTGGCCTTGCTACGCGATACTCAGGCTATACTGCATGATGGCAAGGAAGCGTTCACGTGGTCGCCCGAAGAACCGGAGATCGTCCTGGAGATCGCGACCGGTGCTCCGGTGAAGGAAGAGGATGACCAGGGCGGACCTGAGATGCGCATGGGGAAGCTGGAAGAAGAAGCCTCCCGACGCTACCGCGTTCA